>JANMRJ010000852.1:0-2903 GCA_031370985.1 Acidimicrobiales bacterium | reverse complement strand
GAAAAAGAGCGCGCCATCCGCAGCCGACGGGCCGGTCAAGAAGGTCGCCAGCAAGGAAGCGCCGGCCGCAGAGGCGCCGCCAGCCGGACCCAAGAAGGCCGCTCCCGTGAAGAAGGCGGCGAAGAAGCCCCTCGCCTGAGGCGGGAGCCCGGGCCCGGTCAGGTACGGACGAAGGTGACCTTCTTGGCGCCGTTCGTGCACTCGTAGAACGCCTGGGGGATCGGCTCCTTCACGGTTCGGACCCGTACGCAGCGGTAGCCGTTCACATCGACTCGGGCCGGGCCGCCCGAGCTGGTACGCGCCCCAGCCGCCCGGACGAACGTCTCGGCCTCGGCGCAGGACAGGCCCGTCGCCCTGATGCTGGTGGCCGCATCCTCGCTGTTGGGCGTGAAGCCGATGGACGGGCAATCCAGCGTCGCCCCCGCCCGGGCGGTCGTGGTGGTGGCGCCCACCCGGGTGGTCGTGGTCGCGCCGCCAAGGGTGGTGCTGGTCACGGCGGCCGCAACCGTCGTCGGCGTGGCGCCCGCGGGGCCCGTTGCGGGCCGGGAGCCGGTCACCACCCCGCACGCGATGCGGTCGCCCGCGTCGCCCGTCGATTTCGTCGCCGCGTCGGGCTCGCGGCCGTAGCGGCTCGGGATGTTGCCGTAGTTGTCAGCCAAGGCGTGGACGATGACGGCCCGGCCTCCCGGCGCCAGCAGGTCGGACATCGTGTAGCGGTCGGTGGTGAAGCGGAGGGCTCCCGTCCGGTCGGCCAGCACGAGCACCACGGGCTGGTCGCCGGCGTGGACCGGGTGCACCTGGTCGCCCGTCACCATGTGGCCCCCTGCCGCGGTGAAGGCCGGCGACCCGCGGTCACATGTGCCGACGGCGTGGACGTGGAAGCCGTGGAAGCCAGGCGGCAGGTTCACGAACGCGGCCTCGACGACGATGTGCGCTCCGGACTCGACGAAGGTCACCCGACCCACCGGGGTGCCGTCGGCAGCGGACATCTCGGCGACCACGGGCCGCAGGATGGTGACGGTGGTACTGAATGACCCAGTTGGCCGTCAGTCGTCGACGGTGGAGACCTGGAGGATGCCGTCGGCGGCGCTCAGTTCTGCCGCCACCTCGGGCGGGAGGGCCCGGTCGGTCGAGAGCACCATCAGGGCGGCCACGCCCGACGGGGACTGGCCGACGTCCATATCCGAAATGTTGATCCCGGCCCGGCCCATGGTGGCGCCGACCAGGCCGATCATGCCGGGGCGGTCGTCGTTGCGGACCATGACCATGTGTCGGGCCGGCGGGATGTCGACGGTGTGGTCGTCGACCATGACCAGGCGGGCCTCGTTGCGCAGGCCGAACAGGCTGCCGGCGAGCGAGTGGCCGTCGCCCCGGAGGGTGATCAGGTTCACGTAGTCATGCGCCGCGGTGGTGCGGGTCTCCTGCACGTCCAGCCCGCGGGCCTCGGCCAGCTGGGGGGCGTTCACGTAGGACACCGGGTCGCCGCCGCCGGCGCCCAGCACGCCCTTGAGCACGGCGAGGGTGAGGATGCGGGTGTCGTAGTCGGCGAGCTGGCCCTGGTAGTCCACGGCCAGCGACTTCGGCTCGCCGTCCTCCAGCGACGCCCAGACGCGGCCTAGACGCTCGGCCAGGGGCAGGAAGGGCCGGACCGCCTCGGCCGCCTCGCTGGCATCGACGTTCACCGCGTAGGGCACGAACTCGCCGGCCAGGGCCAGCGACACCTGCTCACCGATGGTCTCCCCGGCCTTGTCCTGCGCCTCCACCGTGCTGGCGCCCAGGTGGGGGGTGACGACGACCGACGGCAGCCCGAACAGGGGCGACTCGGTGGTGGGCTCCTTGGCGAAGACATCGATTGCGGCGCCGGCGATGCGCCCCTCGGCGATGGCCGTGGCGAGCGCGGCCTCGTCGATGATCCCCCCGCGGGCCACGTTGACGATGCGCAGGGACGGCTTGGCCTGGGCGAGCAGGTCCTCGCCGACCAGCCCGACGCTCTCGGGCGACTTCAGCAGGTGGATGCTGATGAAGTCGGACTGGCGCACGACCTCCTCCAGTTCCAGCAGTTCCACGCCCAGCTTGCGGGCCCGCTCCGGCGACATCCATGGGTCCCACGCCACCAGGCGCATCCCGAAGGCGTAGGCCCGCTGGGCCACAAGGGTGCCGATCCGGCCCAATCCGAGCAGCCCGAGCGTCTTGCCGTGCATCTCCACGCCGGTCCACTTCGACCGCTCCCACTTGCCCTGCTTCAGGGCCGCCGAGGCCTGGGGGACGTTCCGGGCCGACGACAGGAGCAGGGCCATGGTGTGCTCGGCCGCGGTGACGATGTTCGACAGCGGGGCGTTGCAGACCATCACGCCGCGCTTGGTGGCCGCTACTACGTCGACGTTGTCCAGGCCGATCCCGGCCCGGCCGACGACTACCAGGTCGGTGCCGGCGGCGAGGACCTCGGCGGTGACCTGGGTCTCGGAGCGGATGATGAGGGCGGCGGCGCCGGCGACGGCTTCGATCAGTTCCTCTGGGGACAACCCGAGCCGGACGTCGACATCGTGGCCCTCATCACGCAGGCGCGCCAGGCCCCGCTCGGCAAGTTCTTCGGTGATCAATACCCTGGCCATAGCCGCCATGCTCGCACACGTGGTCAGTGCGACCCACATCTACTCCGACGCAGGATCCTCACCGTCGACCCACGGCCGGTAGATGGCCTGGGAGTCGCGAGGGTTGCTGTTGAGGCGGATCTCGTAGCGCTGTGGGCCTTCCGGCTCCCCCGGCGCCTCCTGCTCGATGGCGATCGCGTCCCGCTTCTTCTCCGGGTCGAAAATGTCGCGCAGGCCCAGGGCGATACCGGTGAGCAAGGCCCCCGTGGCCGTCCGGGCCTTCCTGACCGGCGGGCGGGGCATGGGCGCCGG
>JANMRJ010000818.1:0-3232 GCA_031370985.1 Acidimicrobiales bacterium | reverse complement strand
GGCCGTCTCGCCGTCGGCGGCCGCGGTTGGGTTGCGCATCGTCGCGATACCCCGCAGGGCACCTGGTCGATGCCCCGCACCAGCATGGCGAGACCGCGGAGGCTGAGATCGTCGGCCCAGTGCGTGTCCTCGGCCAGGGGGAGCACCAGGCCCGGCGACCGGTGGACTGCTCGATGCCGGTGACGAACCGCTCCGCGGTCCGGTAGCCCGGATCCCCGTCGACGGGATAAGCCTCGGAGGGTCCTAGCGCATCGATGTTGGTCCGCACCGCTACGGTCACTTCATGGACGTTTCCGAGCCCACGGGGCACCGAGGAAGACCGGTTTTCACGACAACCCACGTCACCGCTTGGCGCCAGACCGACGGTTCGCTCGCGGTGGAACACGTGAACCGCGCCGAAGGTGACGACCCTTGGCTCGTGCCGTCCATCACGGAGACATTCGCGCAGGCCCTACGCGAGCGGCGGATCCGCCAGGGCCGTCGCATGCTGCGCTGCTTCGGCGACGTGCTGGCTCGCGGCCCGGTCCTCGACTACGGATGCGGACAGCAGGCTTTTCTCTCCCAGCTCGTGAATGCGGGGTACGACGCCACGGGCTGCGACGTCGGCGTGCCGGGGGCGGGCCTGTCTGAAGACGTCCCCCACGACCGGTTCATCCAGCTCGACGAGCCTTGGGCTGTTCCCTGCACCGGCTCCTGGACCACGGTCGTCCTCCTCGACGTGCTCGAGCACCATGCCGAGCCGGAGCGGTTCCTACGCTCCCTTGGCAGCCCTACGTTCCTACTGGTCAAGGTCCCCCTTGTCACCGGCCCCCTCGGCCGCCTGGCCCGTGCCGGCGTCCGTCTCCGCCGACCGACCCTCATGGAAACGCTGCTACTCGTGGGAGACATCTCGCCTCACCTTCGCTTCTTCACAGCGGAAGGCGTCGATCAAGTAGCCCGGGCTGTCGGCTACCGGCGGCGTCGGCGGCTCAACTTGGCCGATGTCGGTATCGAGATGCCCGATCGCATCCGTGGTGGGCTCGGTCCCCGGGCGAGGCCGGCACGTCTGGCCGCTGCTGGCGTGGGAGCCGGCCTCGCCGCCATGTCGCCGCTGTGGAGCGACACCGCCGCCTTCCTCTACGAAAGAGGGCCGAGCGTCGAGCGATGACCGTGGCCTCCCGCAGGGGCGGTCGATCCACCGCCACCGTCAGCGGTTATCGCCCGGCGTACGTGCTGGGATGTCAACGTCCTGAAGCGCCGGACGCTCAGCGTACGCTCATGACCAGAGGATCAAGACGAACACGGATCGGAGGTACCCGTGGCGGAGGTGTTCTTCAGCTTCCACTACGACCGCGACAACTGGCGCGTCCAACAGGTCATCAACATGGGGGCGCTCGAGGGTCAGCCGCTCCTCACGCCCGAAGAGTGGGAGGAGGCCAAGAAGACGGCCGGCGGCATCCAGAACTGGATCGACCAGCGGATGAGGTACAAGACGGCGCTCGTCGTGCTCATCGGGGCTAAGACGGCTTCCCGTCCCTGGGTCAAGTACGAGATCGAGAAGGCGTGGAACGACAAGAAGCGATTGGTTGGCGTGCGGATCCACGGGCTGGCGGACATCACAGGTAGGACGGACTCGGACGGGGCGAATCCGTTCGACAAGGTGCCGCTTACGAATGGGAAGAAGGCGTCGCACTACGTCCCTGTTCACGATCCCTGGGGCGCAGACAGCAAGGCCGTGTACGCCTCAATCAACAACAACCTCAAAAGCTGGGTCGATGGTGGCTACAAGCCGTCATGATGACCAGTGTCCGTTCTGCGAGATCGCATTACGCGACGATCCCGATGCACGAGAGGTCTACCGCGACGACGAGACCGTCGCCTTTTTTCCGATAGAACCGGCGACCCTAGGACACACACTGGTGATTCCTCGTCGCCACGTCGCCGACATCTGGGAACTCAGGCGCCGTCTGTGCTCGGCACTCGGCCTGGGCGGGTGGGACGGTGGTCGCCGAGGAATCAGCGATCGTAGTCACGGTCGGCCGCAGGGTGGATGTCACAGGTACGGCAGAATCGATCCCGTCCGCTCGGAGTCCCACGAGCCCACGTGCACCCTTGACGCTCCAGAGAACGTGCATCGCCGTTCCCCCGCCTTAATCGGCCGGCGGCCGGCGTGACCCGTTGATCCAGGCTTCGATCTCGGCGGGATCGAAGCGCAGGAGGTGGCCCCACTTCACGAAGGGGATGCGCCTCTCCGCCACCAGCCGGCGGACGTGGCGCACCTTGACGCCCAACCGCCTGGCCACCCACTCGATGTCGACCAGCTCCGTCTGCGTGCTCGAACCTGTCGTCTTACCGTTCATCGTCGGTGATCCTCCTCGAGGAGCCGCGACGACCCCTCTACCCCTCGACTGGTGTGTCGCCAGCCGAAACGCCACAAAGAATTCTGAGATTTCTTCGCCGAGCCCCTCCAGACCACCGCGAGTGACGCCCAGGTCGCGCCCCGCAACGATCGGACGGACTCGCGATCCGAACCGCCATGCCCCCGTCGCCAGGCTCACCGGCGACTCGGAACTGTCCATTCAAGACCGCCGATCGACCG
This sequence comes from Acidimicrobiales bacterium, assembly GCA_031370985.1. Classification (GTDB taxonomy): domain Bacteria; phylum Actinomycetota; class Acidimicrobiia; order Acidimicrobiales; family AC-14; genus CADCTB01. Next base: position 654 of record JANMRJ010000818.1, on the reverse strand, counting down.
CGATGACCCGCCATTGACCCGAACGACCGAATAGAGACCAATGTGGACCGTCCTATACCGCCATAGACCGATCAGAAATTAGACTCTTTACAACCCCGCAACATCACTCCCATACTGCAACATCTCTTGGACACGATTTCAAGGGTGCCCCTTGAAGGGAGGGCGGTGCCGCCGTGGCCTGGATGCAGATCATGGGAGCCGATTCGGTCGACTACCACCGAGCCACCGTGCTGGCCCGGGGCGACGACCACGCGGGCCAGGCCCTAGCCTACTACGCCTCCCGGGGTGAGACGCCGCTTCTGTGGGGCGGCGCCGGCGCCCGGCTGCTGGGCCTGGCCGGCGCGGTGACCGACGAGCAGTACGCCGCCCTCTACGGCCCCGGCGGCGCCAGTGACCCCACCACTGGCGAGCGGCTGGTGAACACCAAGCGGCCGGGGCTGGAGCTGGTGATCTCGGCCCACAAGTCCGTCGCCGAGCTGGGCGTGCTCGGCCGGGCCGAGGATATGCACGCCATCATGGACGCCGAGCGAGACGCCACCCTGGCCTACCTCGACGACCTGACCCGCCGCCTGGGCGGACGACGGGGCGAGGCCGCGGTGCGCACCCCGACCGAGGGTCTGATCTACGCCACCGCCCGCCATGCCACATCCCGGG
>JANMRJ010000860.1:0-2136 GCA_031370985.1 Acidimicrobiales bacterium | reverse complement strand
CCTCGCCCGCCGGCACGGTGTCGACGTTGGCCCGTTCGGCGGCCTGTACCGCTACCTCTACCTCGACGTGGCCCCGCCCAGCCTCCAGTCGGCCGAGATCGCCGGCGTCGATGTCGCCCACCATGTCCAGAACGCCACCATGGAGCCCGGCGCCGAGGGTGAGGCGCTGCCGGCGTGGGTGCGCGACCTGCCCGCCGACCGGCCGGTCGTCTACGTCAGCCTCGGCACCGTCTTCAACGCCAAAGCGCGCGACGTGTTCGCCGCCGTCCTCCACGCGCTACGCACCGAGCCGGTGACGGCGATCCTGACCATCGGCACCGACAACGACCCCGCCGACTTCGGGCCGCAGCCCGACCACGTCCACGTCGAGCGGTTCATCCCGCAGTCGCTCCTGCTTCCTTACTGCGACGCGGTGGTGAACCAGGGCGGCACCGCCATCCTGGCGATCCTGGCCCACGGGCTGCCACTGCTCGTCCTGCCCCAGGGGGCCAACCAGTTCCACAACGCCGAGGCGTGCGTGGCCGCCGGCGTCGGCCGGCGCCTGCTGCCGGGTGAGGTGACCGCCGAAGCGGTGCGCCGGCACATCGACGCGCTGCTCCACGACACTGAGCTGCGGGCCGCGGCCGGCCGGGTCCGCGACGAGCTGGCGGCCATGCCCGGGCCCGAGCGGGGCGTGGAGCTGCTGGAGCGCCTGGCCACTGAGCGCCGGCCGCTCCTCCGATGACGGACCTCGATCCGGCGCGAGCGCCACGGATCCTCACCGACCTGCCGGGGCCGCGGTCCCAGGAGCTGTGGGCGCGCGACGCCGTCCACCACGCGTCGAACTCGTCGCCCGGCGCCCAGTGGCTGCGGATCGTCCTGCGGGACGGCGCCGGCGCGGTGGTACGAGACGTCGACGGGAACCTGTTCGTCGACTTCTCCTCCGGCGCGGTGGTGGCCAACGTCGGCCATGCGCCGGCCGCGGTGGCCGAGGCCTTGGCCGGCGAGGCGGCGCGGCTCATGGGTTTCTTCGACTTCGCCACGCCGGCCCGTGCGACGTTCTTCGAGGCGCTGGCGCAGACGCTGCCGCCGGCGCTCCAGACGTTCCAGATGTACTCGACCGGCGCCGAGGCAGTGGAGGCGGCGCTGCGGTTGGCCAAGTCCTACACCGGCAAGTACGAGGTGATCTCGTTCCACCAGGCATGGCACGGCCGCACACTCGGGGCCATGTCGCTCATGGGCGGTTTCCCGCTCAAGCGCGGCTACGGGCCGTTCGCACCGGGCGCGCTGCACAGCCCCAACCCCAACTGCTACCGCTGCCCGCTCGACCTCGACCGCGACAGCTGCGCGGTGGCGTGCAGGTCGTTGGTCGACCGGGTGTACCAGCAGTCGAGCGAGGAGCGGCTAGCGGCGGTGATCGTCGAGCCCGTGCAGGGCGTCGGCGGGGTCATCCCGTTCCCGCCCGAGTTCCTGGCCCACCTGCGCGAGCTGTGCGACCGCACCGGCGCGCTGCTGATTTTCGACGAGATCCTCACCGGCGTCGGTCGCACCGGGCCGATGTGGGCGTTCGAATCGACCGGCGTGGTGCCCGACATCCTGCTCGCGGGCAAGGGGCTGGCCGGCGGCTACCCCATCTCGCTCATCGCTTCCGGCCGGGAGGTGCTCGACGCCGGCCCATTCGGGCGGCCCGGCGCCGGCGCCTCGACCTTCGCCAGCGGCAACCTGGCCTGCGCCGCCGGCACCGCCGTCCTCGCCATGTTGGCCGACGGCGAGATTCTGGCCAACGGCCGGCGGGTCGGTGCGGCCATGCTCGCCGCGCTGCGAGAACTGGCCGACCGCCACCCGCTCATCGGCGACGTCCGGGGCGCCGGCATGCTCCTGGCCCTCGAGCTGGTCAGCGACCGGGCGGCCAAGACGCCGATCACCCCCGATGTGGCCCGCCGGCTCCTCGTCGCCATGGCTCGCCGGGGGGTGCTGGTCGCCGGCGCCGGCGCTGTGCTGCGCATCACTCCGCCCCTGGTGATCACCGAGGCTATGGCCCTGGCCGGCGTTGCCGCCCTCGACGACGCCCTGACCGAGATCGAGGCGGGGTGAGCGGCCCGGGAGGCCGCTCCATAGGCATACACGGGGCGGAGGGCCCGTGAGCGGCCCGGGAGG
>JANMRJ010000790.1:0-3327 GCA_031370985.1 Acidimicrobiales bacterium | reverse complement strand
ATCGTCCGCGACCTGACCCGCGGCGGCGCCTCGTTCCGGATCGACTGGGACGTCCGGACCGCGTACGACTTCATCTTCTCGCTGTCCGGCGACGCCGGCTCGACCGATGACCTGCCCGCCCCCGATCGAGCCTGGCTGACCGACACCCGCGCATCGCTGGCGCCCGCTGTCCAGGCAGCGATCGAGGCCCTGTTCGAGAGCGAGCTCGCGATCCACGCCGGCGTCCTCCTTGTCGACCAGCCTGACGTCCGGACGTCGGCCGACGTCGTGGCCCTCGTCGAGTCAACCGAGCCGATCGACCTCATCCGCGCCCTGTTCGCCGAGAACGGCCACGACCAGGAGCTGGCCGACGTGATCGAACGGGCGATCGAGGGCGACGCGACCGCCCTCCCCGAGCTCGAAAAGAAGCTGCCGGACTGGAACCGGAAGGGCAGGATCGAGCTGCTCCGTGACCCGGTGATCGCGAAAGAGCGGATCCTGTCGGTCCTGCGGGCGTGGCAGGCGCCGTTCTCCGCGATCGAACCACGCGTCAAGGCGATCCTCCAGCGCGACTACGACGACCGCGCCGCCGACCGCGACCGGCTCGCGCCGGCCGAGCTGATCGAGACGACGACCGGCGGCGTGCGCTACCTGCCGGAACCGGGGATCTCGCGGGTCATCCTCGGGCCGTCCTACTTCTCCCGGCCATTCAACTTCCTGATGTCGGCCCACGACTGGCGCTTCTTCGGCTATCCCGTCTCGGACGGCGCGCTCGGCCCGGCCGACGCCCTGACCCCGCCCCTCTCATTGGTCCGGCTCCACCGGGCGCTCGGCGACGAGACGCGGCTTCGGATCCTCAAGCTGCTCGCGTCGAAGGACCTGTACCTGACCGAGATCGCGCAACAGCTCGATCTCTCCAAACCGACGATCAAGCACCACATGATCCTGCTCCGCTCGGCCGGTCTGGTGACGATCACCGACTCCGGCAGCGTCATGTACTACACCCTCCGCCGGAACCGCCTCGACGACGCCTCGACCGAGATCAAGGGATTCCTGGTGGGCTAGGCGTTCCGCCCACGAAACATCGGGCCGCGGCGAACCCGCGGCCCATATGCAGGGCATCGAGTTAGATGACCATCGAACACAGGGCAGATCGAAACAACAGGGACACCGAGGGAGCCACCCACATGCACGACATCACCGACATCCAGGAAGCGGCCGTCACCGGCCACATCGACGCGCTTCGACACGAGGCGGCCGCCCTTCGGGCCGGGCGCGAGCAGGATCGCCTGCGCAGGCACGCGGCAGGCGGAATCGGCGCCCACCATCCGATCGACCTCCCGTCGCGACGCGTCCGACTCGGGCGCTGGCTGGTCGCGTTCGGGCAGGCGGTCGCCGGCTCGGCATCGACCGCCACGGACGACCCGTGCGGCGACGGCGGCGACCGGCTGGCCCCGGCTGCCTGAGCTCCGCGCGGACTCGCCCGCGTGGGGGCGTGGCGGGCCCGCCGCCGGGCTGATCGTCCGAAAGCGTCAGCTGTCGAAACTCATCCTCCGCGCACCACCGCCGCTTCGATTTCGCAATCCGAGATCGAACGATCCGACGCGAAAACGGATGTCGATGTCGACGCCTGTCGATTTCGTATGCGAGCGCGAGCCCGGGGAAACGGGAGCGCGGCTGCGATCGCGATCGACGGTCAACGTACGCGCCCAGCCTCAGCCCACATCAGCCCGGACCGCGGATCCTCGCGGCGAAAAGACGCTACCGGGTCTTGACTACGAGTCGTAGAAGCCCGTCAAGCGCTGGATCCGGCCATTGGCGTCGAACTCGATGAAGTCCGTCCCCTGGATGGCCTCGCCGTTGGCGGAGGTGGCCCGCCACCGATACGTGGCGCGATCGCGCAGCACGGCGACCTCGCTGATCGCCGTGATCGCGAGGCCCGGGTACTGGTCGAATGACGCCTCGATGAAGTCCACCAGGGCGTCGGGTCCGACGAGCCCTTCCGGCACGTCCGGGTCGACGTAGATGGTGCCCGCGGTCCAGATCTCGTCGAGGATTCCTCGACGGCGGGCCACGTCGCGTTCAGCCCAGACCTCGTCGTACCGCCGCACGACCGCGGCCAGATCATGCTCCATTGTTCGTCCTCCGTTCGACTCGCGACCATGATGGGCGCAACGCGTTCACGGCGACTGTGGACGAGCAAGTGCGCCGGCCGGCCGCACGAGAAGGCGTGGAAGCAATGCAAGGGAAAGGTTCAGCCCCCTGTCGAGCTAGTCGTCCAAGATGGGATTGCCGGGCTCAGCCCTCAGCCACCGCGGAGGTCGCCGGGGGCTCGGCCGGCACCACCACGGGCGACGCGAGGATGACGGTCCGGAGCGACTGCTCGATCCGAATGCGTTCGCGAGCGTTGTTGATGCTGCCATCAAGCATGGCGGTCAGGAGTGCCTCGTTGTATGGGACGCGCCTGCCTGCCCGACGATCCATTGCGTCCATCGCAGCGGCGAGCCACTCGAAGTTCTCGTAGACGGCTGGGTCCTCCAGCCGTGCCCGGATCGCCACGCAATAGGGACCGAGGTATCCCCACCAGGCCTGGCACGAGTTGCCGTGGTTGTCCCAGAGCAACCGCCGGTCGAGGTGCCCGGCCCGGGCCAGTGTCCCGAGCCCCTCCCAGTAGTTACCGAGCGCCCCGGCTACTGCGTCGGGGACATGCGCCGGGTCCACCCCGCCCTGGAGAGCGACGAGGACGTTCAACCGATACGACAGGAGCCGCTCAGAGTTCCACTCGCGGAGGAACGCGTCGATCTGCTCGATGGCCCCCTGGCTCCGCTGGAGCCGGAGCTGGCGGTAGATGGCAATGAACGTGACGGCAAGGACGACCCCGCTGAGCGCCGTCCAGAACCACTCCGAGCCCGGCCCGATGAACGCCATCCCGTCGGTATTGATGAACGTCACGCCCACGCCCTCCGTCCTGCTGCCCCGGTGGGCGGACGATACGCGCAGGCTTCGATGACATTCGTCCGTTCGCGCCGGACCTACGAAAGCCGAGCACCACTACTCCGCCTTCTCCGATGGTTCGCGCCCACTCGGCGGGATTGAGACGACAAGTCGGGCCAGATGGCGCATGTCGTCGAAAGCGGTCGTCCGTGGCCCGGCGAGCGCAGCTACGGGCGTGACCCCGCCGGCGTAGGCGAACACCCGCATCCCGGCTGCGCGGCCGGCCTCGACCCCGGCGCGCGAATCCTCGACGACCGCGCAGCGATCGGGCGGCACCTGCATCGCCGCCGCGGCGTACAGGAACAGGTCCGGCGCGGGCTTGCTGTGGACGACGTCCTCGCCGCTGAAGATCCG
>JANMRJ010000787.1:0-7657 GCA_031370985.1 Acidimicrobiales bacterium | reverse complement strand
GGCCCCGGGCGTGGGGCGCGGTCGTCGCGGCCAACGGGATGGCCATGACGGTCTTCCTGTGGCACCTCACCGCCCTGGTCATCGTGGCCGCCGTCGCCCTGCCCAGCGGGTGGATGCCCCAGCCGGCGGCCGGCTCGGCCGCGTGGTGGGCGTGGCGCCCGGTGTGGATCGGCTCGTTGCTGGTGGCGCTGGTGCCGTTGGTCGTCCTGTTCGCCCGGGTCGAGCTCCGGCGCATCGTGGCGCCGGCGCCCTCGGCGGTCCGCGCCGCGGTCGCGGCACTGCTCATCGCCGGCGGGTTGGCGGTGCTGGCCCGCAAGGGGTTCGTGAACCCCGGCATGCCGTTCGGCCTCCCGCTGGTGGGTGGCGCCCTGGCTGCGGGCGGCTGGGCCCTGCTCCTTGGGAACACCGCGCTCGGGCGCAACGTCCGGCCGGCGTGAGGGTCGCGGCCGTCCTCGCCCTGCTCGTCGTCCACAACCTCCTTACAAACCTGTGGTTTCGCGACCGCTGGTACGTGCCGGTCAACCTGGCCACCGCCGGCGGGGTGGTGGCGCTGGCCGGGTTGGGACGCAGCGGGTTGGCGATCGGATCGGTTGCGGTCGGTGTGGCCGGCGCCCTCGTCGTGCTGCTCGCCGTCACGCTGCTCGCCGTCGTCCCTCGGACCCGCCGGCTTCTGTCCGACCAGCGGATGGCCGGCGTCGACGCCCGGGGCACGGCGTGGCGGGCCCTCGTCCGTATCCCGCTGGGGACAGTGGTCCTGGAGGAGGTGGCGTTCCGGGGCGTCCTGCCGGCGCTCGTCTCCCCCGCCGGCGCCGCCGGCCTGTTCGGCTTGTGGCACATCGTGCCGGCGGCCAAGACCTTCGATGTCAACGGCGTCGCCCGGTCCGCCCGGGCCCGTAGGTGGGCCGTGGCCGGCGCGGTGGCGGCATCCGCGATGGCCGGCGGCGTGCTGTGGGCCATCGGGGTGGCGGCTGGGGGCCTGCTGGCGCCGGCGCTCGTGCATGCCGCCGTCAACAGCGGGGCGACGGTGGCGTCCTACGCCGTCCTTCGAGGTCGGCGGCGACCCCCGACTTGTGTCCGTGGCGGTGACGTTGCTGGCGCCGCTGCGGTATAGGTTCTGTCCTCGTAGACCGAGGCGGCGTCATCCCGGCGCGCCAGCCAGATGTCGAGCGTGTTGGCCTTGTCGAGCAGCGCGACCGCGGCCAGCACGCGCAGCTCGGGTGTCGTCGCGTCGCTGAATCGATTGACGACCTCGTCGTATATCGCCATCGCTTGATCACAGCCGCCGCCCCCGACCTCGCGGGACAGTCGACCCTTCTCCAGGAGTGCAACCGCTACATCCGGCGCGAAGCTGGGGTCGCCACCGACGCGGGCGATGGTGGCGTCGCACGTAGCGATTCCCCGCATCGCGACACCCAGCTTCACGCGCAGGCTGAGGAGCTGGACCAAGCAGCACAGCGCGAGCACAGCCAGGCCGATCTGAACCAGGCCCAGCGATGAGGAGGTGGCCGCGAAAACCACGCACAGCGCGTCGAGGAGGATCACGATGTCGTACATGATCCGACGCCGCCTCCCGAACGCCGCCACGGACTGCGGTTGGGTCACGCGTGGCATCGTGCCACTGATTGTGTGCCGCCCGGCCAATCCGCGATGGGTCTCTTGTCCACAGGAAGTTACAAACCTGTGGTTTACGCGCTGCTCGGGTCGACGCCCGAGCACGACATCCAAGGACGACGCCGCCTAACTGAGGGGGGCCCGATCGTCGCCGGCGGGGTGGATGATGTCGACCACCTCTGGACGGATCACCTCTGGTTGGGTTCGTGGCGACCCAACCATGGGGGGCCGGCCGTTCGGCAGGTCGGGCATCGGGGTGGTGTCGGGGTGGCCGGCGGCGGCGGGGGGCGGGGTGGACCCGCGATCGGTCGCCTTCTGGGGCTTGAGCGGTGCTGGCGCGAGTTGGACCGCGGCCTTGCCGGCCCGCCGGGTCGGCTTCTCCTCGAAGACGACGGTGATGCCGCCGATGACATCGCTGATCAGGTTGTACAGGACTGTGAGGAGCACGGTTGCGCCGGTGCCCAGCACCACCAGCATCAGCCCACCGACCGCCGACGCCCGCATCATCGTGGGGCCGAGGATGCGGAAGTCATCGGACGCGATGAGGTCGCCGATGAACGTCTCAATGTTCTTCCGTAGGCCAGTGGCGGTGATCCCCGCCCACAGCACCAGCCCGGCCACGAGAAAGACCAAGTAGAGCGTGGCGAAGAGAAGCACCGAGAACTTCAGGACGGTCCACGGCTCGACTCTGCGCACGACTAGACGGACTCGCCGTCCCTGTAGCAAGGGGCTGCTTTTCATACCGTGTTGACCACGAACCGTACTCGCTCCTATGGGAGCGGCGAACGGCAGACCTCGAAATGGATCGGATCGTTGGTCGGGTACGGCTGGCACAGGCCGGACTTCGACGCCACCGCGACCAAGCGGGGCACGAAATCGGCCGGCACGTCCACCGCCAGGCCGCGCTCGTGCATCGATGAGCCAGGGGCGGCCACCGGGTAGGGGTTGGCTGCCCGGTTGGCGTAGAGGGCGGCCTGGGTCTCGGTCGACCGCCACCCCGACGTGATCGGCACCGGCTGACCAAGGAGCTGCCCAGCCCGGGCCAGGGCGGCCCGCATAGCCGGCGCCAGGCCCTTGGTGGGGCCGGGGCCGGGGCCGGCGTTGCGATCGCCCGTGCGCCGGGCGCGGCCGGTGGCTTCGGCGGGCCCGAGCCGGACCCGGACTTCGGTGTCGAGGCCGACCTCCTTGTACGACAGCAGTTCGGCGCCGTTGGCCGCGGCCAGCTCGGCTGCGGCCCCCCGCCCTGAGGCCGCGCCGGCGAGAGCGGCGGCATCGGCGGCGCTGGCCGCCCCGGCCCGGGCGGTAGCGGCGCCGCCCACCCGGCCGAGCAGGATCACGATCACCCCAGCCATCACGATGGCCAAGATAAGGAATGGCAGGGTTGAACCCCGCTCGTCGTTGCAGATGTGCATGTGCCCCTCCCGGGGACTCGGGTCAGCTCAGGAGGGGGAAGGGGTGGACCGTTTGGTCAATCGGGGGTGGCGGACCACCCTTGATTGACCAGACGGTCAATCGTCGACATTGAGGACGGGGGCGACGGCGGCGACCGTCTGACCCTCGTCGAGGTTCTGGATGCGCACACCGGTGGCATCGCGGCCCTGGGCGGAGATGTCGCCTACCGCGGTGCGGATGGTGACGCCGGCCGAGGAGATGAGTAGCAACTCATCGTCGAGGCCGACCATGAGGGCGGCGACGACCTTGCCCCGGCCTCGAGCCAGGCGGATGCCGATGACGCCCATGGTGCCCCGGCCCTTGCGGGGGAACTTGTCGAGTTTGGTGCGCTTGCCGTAGCCGGTGTCGGTGACGATGAGCAGGTCGGCGCCCTCGCGGGTGACGTCGCAGCTCACCACCTCGTCGCCGTCGCGCAGGCGCATGCCGATCACGCCCATGGCTGAGCGCCCGGTGGCCCGCACGTCGTCCTCGAAGAACCGGATGGTGGTGCCGGCGCTGCTGACCATGAAGATGTCGTCGCCGCCGCTGGTCTGCACGACGCGGACCAGTTCGTCGTCGTCACGCAGGTTGATGGCGATGAGCCCGTCGCGCCTCGACGAGTCGTACTCGGTGAAGCGGGTCTTCTTGACCATGCCCTTCTTGGTGGCGAAGAACAGGAACCGGCTGGTCTCGTAGTCGCGGGTGTCGATGATGGCCTGGATGCGCTCGCCCGGGGCCAGCGACAGCAGGTTGGGCATGGCCGTACCCCGGGCCGTGCGTTCCTTCATGGGGATCTCATGGGCCTTCAGCCGGTAGACCCGGCCCCGGTTTGAGAAGAACAGCAGGAACGCGTGGGCGGTGGTGTGGACGATCCGCTCGACGTAGTCCTGGTCCTTGAGCTTGGCGCCGGCAATGCCGCGGCCACCCCGGCCCTGGGTGCGGAAGGCATCGGCCGCCACCGTCTTGATGTAGCCGGCCCGGGTCATGGTGACGACGAGTTCTTCGTCGTCGATGAGGTCGAGGATGTCGATGTCGCCCGGGTCGTAGGTGATCTCGGCCCGGCGGGGCTGGGCGTGCTTGGTACGGATCTCGCCCATCTCGTCCTTGATGACCTGCCGCAGCCGACCGGGGTCGGCCAGGATGGCCACGAGTTCAGTGATGACCTCGCGCAGCTTGGCCAGTTCCTCGTCGAGCTGGGAGCGGCCCAGCCGGGTGAGGCGGGCCAGCGTCATGTCCAGGATGTGGTTGGCCTGGATCTCGCTGAACTCGAACGGTTGCGCCATCAGGCCCTGGCGGGCCGCGTCGCGGTCGTCGGACGCCCGGATGTGGGCGATGATCTGGTCGATCATGTCCAGGGCCTTGAGCAGGCCCTCCACGATGTGGGCGCGGTCGCGGGCCTTGCGCAGGCGGTGCTCGGACCGGCGGGTGATGACCTCGACCTGGTGGGCGATGTAATAGGTGAGGGCTTGGACCAGGTTGAGCGTGCGGGGGATGCCGTCGCAGAGGGCGACCATGTTCACGCCGAAGTTGGTCTGCAGCGGCGTGTGCTTGAACAGGTTGTTCAGCACCACCGACGCGTTGGCGTCGCGCTTGAGGTAAATGACGAGCTTGGTGTCCTCGCCCGAGGACAGGTTCTTGATGTCGCGGATGCCCTCGATCTGGCGGGAATCGACCAGCTCGGCCACCTTGGAGGCCACCGACGACACGCTTACCTGGTACGGCAGCTCGGTGACGAGGATCTCGCTGGTGGTGGCGCCCTCGACGATCTCGGCCTTGGCCCGCATTTTGATGGAGCCCCGACCGGTGCGGTACGCGTCCATGATCCCGGCTCTCCCCAGGATATAGGCACCTGTGGGGAAGTCGGGGCCCTTGACAAAGGCCATGAGGTCGTCAGCGGTGGCCTCGGGGTTGTCAATGAGGTGGAGGGTGGCGTCGATGATCTCGGCCTGGTTGTGGGGCGGGATGTTGGTGGCCATGGCCACGGCGATGCCCTGGCTGCCGTTCACCAACAGGTTGGGGAAACGGCTGGGGAGAACACTCGGCTCGGTGAAGTCACCCGAGTAGTTGTCGACGAAATCAACCGTGTCCTCGTCGATGCCGGCCAGCATGTGCATCGCCAGTTGGGACAGGCGAGACTCGGTGTAGCGCTCGGCGGCTGCTTCGAACTCGGGGGAGCCATAGTTGCCGTGGAAGTCGATCAGGGGGTGGCGGAGGCTGAAGGGCTGGGCCATGCGGACCAGCGCGTCGTAGATGGCCTGGTTGCCGTGGGGGTGGTATTGGCCCATGACGTGGCCGGTGATGCGGGCGCACTTGACCATGGTGCGATCGGGCCGGAAGCCCTGGTCGAACATGTCCCAGAGGATGCGGCGGTGCACCGGCTTCAGGCCGTCACGCACGTCGGGCAGGGCGCGGGCGGTGATGGTGGACAGCGCGTAGATGAGGTACGACTGCTCCATCTCCACTTGGAGCTCGATCGGCTCAACCGAGCCGAATTCCAGCGGCGTCTGCTCGCTCATATGCGGCCACTCATATGTCTAGGAACCGGACATCGGTGGCGTTGGTCTGGATGAAGTGCTTCCGGCTTTCCACGTCCTCACCCATGAGGATGGAGCACACCTCGTCGGCCAGGGCCGCCTGCTCGATGCCGACCTGGAGCAGCGTGCGTTTGTTGGCATCCATGGTCGTGTCGCGGAGCTCGGCGTAGTCCATCTCGCCGAGACCCTTGAGGCGGGCAAACTCGTGCTTCTTGTTGGGGTTGGCCGCGATGTAGGCATCGCGGGCCGCATCGTCTTTCAGGTAGATCTTGTCCTTGCCCACCAGCGTGGAGTAGAGCGGTGGTTGGGCAATGTAGACGTGGCCCCGCTCCACCATGTCCTTCATTTGACGGAAGAAGAACGTCAGCAACAGGGTGCGGATGTGGTTCCCGTCGACATCGGCGTCGGCCAGGATGATCACCTTGTGGTAGCGGATCTTGGCCACGTCGAACTCTTCGCCGAGGTTGGCACCGATGGCCGAGATCAGCGACTGGATCTCGGTGTTCTTCAGCATCTTGTCGACCCGGGCCCGCTCGACGTTAAGAATTTTTCCTCGGATGGGGAGGATGGCCTGGCGGATCGGGTTGCGGGCGTTGATGGCCGAACCGCCGGCGGAGTTGCCCTCGACGATGAACAGCTCGGACTCGGCTGGGTCGCGTGACGAGCAGTCGGCCAGCTTGCCGGGGAGGCCAGCGCCCTCCAGTAGGGTCTTGCGCCGGGTGAGTTCGCGGGCCTGGCGGGCGGCCAGGCGGGCCCGGGCGGCCTGGGTGCCTTTGGACACGATCTGGCGAGCCTCGGTGGGGTGCTCCTCGAGCCACTCGCTGAACTTCTCGTTGGCCGCCTTCTCCACCATCGAGCGGATGGAGACGTTGCCGAGCTTGGCCTTGGTCTGGCCTTCGAACTGGGGCTCGCGCAGCTTCACGCTCACGATGGCGGTGAGGCCCTCGCGGATGTCCTCCCCCAGCAGGTTCTCGTCCTTCTCCTTGAGCAGCTTGGCCGCCCGGGCGTAGCGATTGACCACATTGGTGAGGGCCTTCTTGAAGCCTTCCTCATGCATGCCGCCCTCGATGGTGGCGATGCCGTTGGCGTAGCTGTGGATGCCCTCGTAGTAGCCGGTATTCCACTGGAGGGCGGCCTCGACCTCCTGGTCGGCGTCGGACGCCTCGAAGTGGGCCACCCGTTTGAACAGCGCGTCCTTCGACGCGTTGAGGTGGCGCACGTAGTCGACGATGCCGCCGCTGTAGCGGTAGGTCTGCTCCTGGGTGTGGCTGGGCCGCTCGTCGCGGAAATGGACTTCGAGGCCCTTGTTGAGAAAGGCATAGATCTGCAGGCGCTCGAGGATGGTGGTGGCCCGGAACTCGGTGCCCTCGGAATTGAAGATCGTCTCGTCGGGCCAGAAGGTGACGCTGGTACCGGTGCGCCCCCGGGGTGACTTGCCAATGACCTCGAGCTTGCCCTGGGGCCGGCCGCCGTTGAGGAAGACGAGGCGGTGGCGGTTGCCTTCGCGGTCGATCTCCAGGTCGAGGCGCTTGGACAGGGCGTTGACCACCGAAATGCCCACGCCGTGGAGGCCGCCGGAGACCTTGTAGCCCTCGCCGCCGAACTTGCCGCCGGCGTGGAGGACCGTCAGGACGACCTCGGCCGCCGACTTGCCCTTGAAGCGCTTGTCGGAATCGACCGGGATGCCGCGGCCGTCGTCGATGACGCGGCAGCCGCCATCGGGCAGCAGGGTGACATCGATCCGGGTGGCGTGACCGGCCATGGCCTCGTCGACGGAGTTGTCCACGACCTCCCACACCAGGTGGTGCAGGCCGTTGAGCCCGGTGGAGCCGATGTACATGCCCGGCCGCTTCCGGACCGGGTCGAGGCCCTCGAGGACCTGGATATCTTTGGCCCCGTACGAAGGGGTGTCAACCGCCACACGCGGCCTTTCTCTACGATGTCAGATGCGAGTCGACCCGGGGGTCGAGAGGGGGCTGGTCAGGCGACAAAAGCGCTGGTCATCGCCGTGATTGCCACGCTGTAATTCTACCAGAGAGGGGCTTCAATGCTCGGCTTCTCCGGGGTGGGGGCGGGGGCGG
>JANMRJ010000772.1:0-1539 GCA_031370985.1 Acidimicrobiales bacterium | reverse complement strand
GTTGTTGGCCATGACCTCGGTGTAGGACCGCTGGCGCAGACCACCGGGGTAACCGGTGTGGCGGTAGGCGATCTTCTTGGCCTCCTTCCCGGAGGTCAGGATCACCTTGGAGGCGTTGACCACGATGACGAAGTCACCGGTGTCCAGGTGGGGGGCGAAGATGGGCTTGTGCTTGCCGCGCAGCAGGCGGGCAACCTCGGACGACATTCGACCGAGGACAAGGCCCTCGGCGTCGACGAGATGCCAGACGCGCTGGACATCGGATGGCTTTGGAGAAAAGGTACGCACCGGGCGGAAAGTGTACTGCAAGTGCTGGTTCAGCCCATCCGGCGGCCGCAGGGCGCCGCCGTAGGCGGCCTGGAACGGCTTCCGGGAGAGCAAGGAACGGCGAGCGAGAGCCGGCTCCGCCGGCCGAGCGAGCGCGATTGCCTCGCCGAGCAACCTCCGGTTGCTCGGCGAACCCTACGGGTTCCGCAGCCAGGAGCGCATCTGGAGGCCGAGCCAGGGCTTGCGGCCCGACGCCAGGAGCTGGCCTTTGGGGATGGCCGACCACTGGCTGATTCGCCCCCACGACACCAGCAGGAATGCCTCCGGGTCGACCGACAGCTTACAGTCGACCTTGCCCTCGGGCGTGGCCTCCACCGACAAGTCGCCGTCGGCGAACACCAGGCAGGCCCTGCCGTCGCCCCGCAGGTGCACGTCGAACCGGGCCCGCTTGCGGCCGGCCCCCTCCTGGACAACCATGTCGCGCCCGAGGGTGTGGAGGGCAGGGAACACGAACCCCTGCAGGATCAGCGACGCGTGGCCCCGGTCGATCGGCCACCCGACGCCCTCGGCCATGGCGATGTCGCGGCCGTGGATCGTGAGCTCGTTGAGCATGTGGCAGGTAAGGACCGACGACGGCATCTCTGTGCCCATGACCAGCCAGCTGTGGGAGCTGTCACCGGCGGCGGCAGCCTCCTCCATGGCGGCAAGGAAGCCGGCGACGCTGGCATCGATCCGGTCGGCCAGCTCGCCCAGCGGGCGCCGGCCCTCGCCGGCGACCATGGCCTTGGTCAGTATGCCCAGGCCGGCGATGTCCTCGATGACGTTGCCGCCGCCCCGGCTCATGGCGGTGATCGTGTCCATCCCGTGGGAGATGTGGGCCGCTAGCTCGGTGATGTCCCACTCCCCCAGCGCCGGCGCCTCGGGCTTGCGCACCGCCCGGAGCATGGAGGTGAGCCGGGGGCCGGCGTCGGCCACGGCGCGCCGGGCCGCGGCCCAGTCGACGGTCAAAGGGGTGCCCACCGCGGTGACGATAGCGTCGCCAGCGGTCAGCCCCACAGGTCGGCCAGCATGCGGTCGACGCCGGCCAGCCCACCGTCGACCACCGCCACCGTGCCGCCGGCGGCCACGCCGTCGTCGAACCGGGGACGCCCCTCGGCGTGGGTCTCGTCCATCAGCGACCGCACCGCCGGCGAGAGGAACCGACTGAGCTGGGCGAAGCTGTGAGCGTCGGCCAGCGGGCGCTTGCGGTGGTGGTAGCGCAGCGGGACGTGG
>JANMRJ010000758.1:0-13596 GCA_031370985.1 Acidimicrobiales bacterium | reverse complement strand
CCGACGGCTTCCATTCGCATGCGAGCGTGGCTGAGACCGCAGAACTCGGTGCATTGACCGCTGTAGATGCCAGGCTGATCGGCCTCCATCCGCAACGTGTGCACCCGACCGGGGACCGCGTCTTTCTTACCGTTGAGGCGCGGGATCCAGTAGCTGTGGATCACGTCGTCGCTGTTCAGGGTGAGCTGCACAGGGCGCCCGACGGGCATGCGGAGCTCGTTGGCGGTGACCACGCCCAGGTCGGTGTAGCGGTACTCCCACCAGAACTGGTGGCCGATGACGGTGACGTTGACCGGGTTCTCGGGCTTCTTGGCCAGGTCGAAGATGGTGGCGATCGTCGGCACGGCCACGGCCAGGAGGATCAGGGCCGGCGCAAGGGTCCAGCCGATCTCCATCCGGGTGTTGCCGTGGATCTGCTCGGGCTCCGGAGAGTCGGGCCGGGCCCGGAACTTGATGACGGCCCAGAGCACCAAGCCCTCGACCAGCACGAACACCACCCCGGCCACGATGAAGACCGGGTTGATGAGATTATCGATTTGCCGCGCCACAGGGCCTTTGGGCTCCAATGTGTCCATGGGCGCGTTGGAAGCACACGCGGCAAGGAACAGGAAGAGGCTGGCGCTGAGGGCGGCCAAACGGCGGTTGCGTCGCACGGCAGCGCTTACACTGTCGGGCGCGGCGGGCCGAGTCCAATCGGCGCCTGGGGCGCCTCCCTCAGGCCAACCAGCCGGCACCCGCCCGGCGGCGGCCTCCGGGCCTGGCCGTGCCTTCTCTTGGCGTCTGACCAGGCGGTGGCCGGCATGGAGTGCCAGCCCGGCCAGGGCCAGGCCGGCGGCCACACCACCGCCGACCCACGCCGCCGGCGACCCGCTGTCGCTTCCCGAGGAGAATAGGTCGGCCGGGTCGGAAGGCGGGCGCGGGTGAAGTAGATGTCCTGGCTCTGGTCAGCTCGGTGCGATTGCGGGTGTCGTCCCAGGCCACGTAGGCGGCTTCGTCACTCGACCCGATGCCGACGGGGACCCGGATGCCGCCCTGCTGTGACACGCCGATGTGGCAGGCGATCGCCCGGTCGTTGAGCTTGAGGTTCGGCGCCCAGGTGAGGCCGCCGTCGACCGATGACGCGTAGTACACGTCCTGGAAGATGTTCTTCTTGCCGTCGGTCGTCAGGCCGGTGTCGTTGCGCCAGTCGTACCAGGCCACGTCGACCCGGCCGTTGGGCGCCACCGAGAGCAAGGGGTACAGCTCCGGGTAGTTCCACTTCCGTGACCACTCTGCGTGGTTGATCTGGGCTGATCGCTCCATGTCCGACCACCGTCAGTGGACCGGATGGCCGAGATCTGCACCGGGTCCCCGGCCGAGGACATGTTCTCCAGACCGCATACAGGTTCGGATTGTGCCGGTCGATGGCCATGCTCGGCCCAGTCCGAGGTGGCGGTGGGCGTCGGCCCGGTGAAGATGGTGGCCTTGTCGTAGGTCCTCCCGCCATCACGGGAGGTGGCCAGGTAGTGACTGACCAGCTCGATGGCCGG
The DNA here is from genome assembly GCA_031370985.1 of Acidimicrobiales bacterium. GTDB lineage: Bacteria > Actinomycetota > Acidimicrobiia > Acidimicrobiales > AC-14 > CADCTB01. The sequence continues at coordinate 12,067 of JANMRJ010000758.1, read as the reverse complement.
TGCCGGCCGAATGGAGGAGACCCATGGACGCGTTGAGCCTTCTGACCGCTGACCACAACCGGGTGCGTGGCCTTTTCGCCCGCTTCCAAGCCGCCGAGGAGCGCGAGGACCAGATGGAGATGGCCGACCTCGCAGTCACGATCATCGCCGAGCTCGAGGTCCACACCCAGATCGAGGAGGAGATCTTCTACCCGACGGTCGACGCCGCCGACGAAGAGCTGCACGGCACCGTCGCCGAGGGCGTCGAGGAACACCACGTCGCCAAAGTCCTCATCGCCGAGATCCAGGAGCTTGTGCCGACCGACGATGCCTGGGCGGCCAAGGTGAAGGTGCTGATCGAGAGCGTGGAGCACCATGCCGGCGAGGAGGAGTCCGAGATGTTCCCCGATGCCCGCCGGCGCCTCGACGCGACGACGTTAGAGGACCTCGGCCGGCGGCTCGAAGCCCGCAAGGTGCAGCTCGGCGCTCCCACCGCCGCCGACAAGGAGCACCTCAGCACCGAGGAGCTGCGAGCACTTGCCACCGAGCAGGAGATCCCGGGGCGGTCGTCGATGAAGCGAGACGAGCTGGTGGCCACGGTGGCCCCTCCGGCCTGAGTCCACCCAGCGCTGGTCGCGTTGCCAGCCGACACCGATCGATGCTCGGCCCCGCGATCAACAGCGCTGAGTACCGATTACCGCCGGTACGACGGCCGGATGGGTCCGAGTTGGCGCGGTCCAAATTGGGAACTACCTCTGCACATTCCATCGAGCAAGGAGATGCGACATGGTCCAGAACACCGAAGATTTGAAGGGCCGCGCGAAAGAAGCGGTCGGCGAGATCACCGGCGACGACGACCTCAAGCGTGAGGGCAAGGTCGATCAGGCCACCGGCAAGGTGAAGGACCTGGCCGACCGAGTGGTCGACAAAGTCAAGAAGTAGATCGGGGGCGGAACCGGGCTGCGACGTGCGGGCCGGCATGGGGCGTCGAGAGCCGCCGGGCCGGCGTCGCCCACCATGCCGCGCGCCGGGCGACGGCGCGCTGCGCTGCGCTGGCCCGCTCTGCGTAGCCCCGCTTCCCGGCGTCTTGGTCGACGAGGACGCCTAGCAGGTCGGCGATCGATGCCCTCATTGGCCAATTCCTCGCCGCCAGAAGACCGCCGCGTCGGCCTACCGTCGTCGTCGAGCAAGGAGATCCCGGCCAGGAACTGCGACAGCGCCCGTAAACGCCTGGAGCCGGCATCCTCAGACATGGTGGCCTCCCTTGGCGGGGCCATCCCTGGTGCCGCCGCGCTCGACCCGATCGAGAATGGAGCGAGACAATGCCCCAGGACACAGGAAGAGGAGCGAGAGCCTCAGACACCGAGGACAACCCCGAGGGGCGTCGACCATGACTGGCGCCGGCGCACAGCCCTCTGGCAGCGAGATGGACCACTGGAAGACAGCCCATCCCAACCCGGACGCCACCAAGCCCGAGACCATGCCGAAAACCGCGTCGACGCCGATGCCCGGCGAAACCGAGGACCGCGAACCGGTCTAGGTCTGGACCGCTGCCTCTGCCTTGCCTTATTCACGTACGCAAATCGCCGAGTGGGGCGGCTGCGAACCCGCATGGCTCGCAAGTCGGGAGCGAACGCTCGCGGCACAGCCGCCGGCGCCTGGGTTTGGCATCGTCATCGGGTGGCATGGGCGTCGAGGCCCGAGGCCCGCCGCCGGCCACGGGGTCCCGTGACGGCGAAGACCACCGCAAAAAGGGCGGCGCCGACCAGGACGATCGTCGCCCCCGACGACACGTCGAGGTGGTAGCTGAGGATCATCCCAACGAAGCCGCAGACCGCCCCGATCAGCGTCGACAGCCAGAGCATGCGGGCGAAGCTGTTGGTCAGCATCCGAGCCACGACGGGTGGGATGACCAGGATGGCAGCGATGAGAACCACCCCCAGCACCTTCATGGTGGCCAGGATCGAGACCGAGAGCAGGAGCATGAGCAGGGCGTCCATGCGGGCGGTGTTGACGCCCGAGACGTCGGCCACCTCGGGGTCGAAGGTCGTAAAGAGTAGCTTCCGGTAGAAGGCGAAGACGACCACGCCGGCGGCGACCGTGACGCCGGCCACCACCCACACGTCGGCGACCGTGACGCCCAGCACGCTGCCGAAGATGGCGGCGTCGATGCTCTTGCGCACCTGGCCGTAGAGCCCGAGCAGGGCGATGCCGAAGGCGAAGGAGGCGGTCGTGATTACCCCGATCGCCGCGTCGGACCCAATGATGCGCCGGCGGGTCACTCGGCCGATGGCGAGAGCCGACGCCATGCCCCACAGGCCGGCGCCCAGGTAGAAGTTGAACCCGACGAGGGCCGACGCCGCCGCCCCGCCGAAAATGGCGTGCGACAGGCCGTGGCCGATGTAGCTCATGCCCCGGAGGGTGACGTAGACGCCGATGAGCCCGCACAGGGCGCCGGCCATGGTGGCCACCATCACGCCGTGGCGGAAGAAGGCGAACTCGAAGGGCTCCGTCAGCCACCCTGCCATCAGGACCGGCCTTCCGGGCCGGTCACGGGTTCACGACGCGCTCCGCCGGAAGCGCAGGACGTTCTCCCGCTCGCGGTACAGGTCGACGACCAGCGGCATCCCCCCGTGCTCCAGGACCTCCATGGGAGCGCCGTACGTGCGCTCCAGGACCTCGGGGGTAAGAACCTCCTGCGGTGTGCCCCGGCCCGTGATCTCGACGTTCAGGCAGACCAACTGCGGCAGGTGGGCGGCGATGCCGTTCAGGTCGTGGGTGGTGAGGACCACGGCCAGGCCGGCAAGGTTGAGATCGGCGAGCAGGTGGAGGATGTCGTGGCGGGTCCGGACATCGACCCCCGATGTCGGCTCGTCGAGCAGGAGCAGTTGGGGCCGGCGCAGGAGGGCCCGGGCCAGGAACACCCGCTGCTGCTGGCCGCCGGAGAGCTCGCGGATGTGGCGCTTGCCCAGGCCGCCGATGCCAAGGCGGTCGAGCACCGACGCGACCTCGTCGCGCTCGGCGGCGGACGGCCAGGGGAGGCGCCGGCCTGTCGTCCGGGACATGAGCACGGCCTCGGCGACGGTGACCGGGAAGCTCCAGTCCACCGTCTCGACCTGGGGGACGTAGCCCACCCGCAGGCCCGGCCGGCGCCAGATGTGGCCGGACACGGGCGTGACCGTGCCCAGCAGGGCCTTGAGCAGGGTCGTCTTCCCCGACCCCGAGGGGCCCACGATGCCCGTGAAGTCCGAGCCGGCGATCTCCAGATCGGCACTCACCAGCACCGGGGCGCCGTCGTAGGCGCACGTGACCCCGTTTAGCCGGAGCAGGGCCTCGTCGTTCACTGGTCCACGCTCTCTTCGGGAGAGCGTCCCAGCGAGTGCCCGTCGGACCGGCCTCCCGTTGCGTTCCGCACGCAGCTGGCCGTGCCGGTCACTGCGGGTACACCGCCATGTCCGGCGCCCCGGAGGGCTGGACCGCCTTGAGCGCCGAGGCGTCGCCGCCGAGGGCCTCGACCATGGTCACGTAGTCGAACTTCATCAGGCCGAGCCAGGAGTGGTCGGGCTCGCCGGGGCGGCCGGGCAGGTCGTCGTCACGCAAGGTGTCTACGTAGCGGACGCCGGCCTCGGACCCGATCTGGGCCAGAACCTTGCTCGGGAAGACCTCCGAGCCGAAAATCGCCGGCACCCCGACCTGGCGGACCTGCTGGATCAGGCCGGCGACCTCCTTGGGCGTTGGCTCCTCGAAGCTCGACACCTGGACCGCGCCGATCACCGTCCAGCCGTACTGGACGGCGAAGTAGGCGTAGGCGTCGTGGTAGGTGAGCAGCTGGCGGCGGGGCACGGTGGCGCTGGCCGTCTTCATCGCCGCGTCCAGCTCGTCGACCTTCGCCGCGAACCGGTCGTAGTTGGCCGCGTACTCGCCGGCGTGGGCTGGATCACGCCGGCTCAGGACATCGCGGGCGATGCGCCCGTACTCCTTCGCATACGGCGGATTGGTCCACAGGTGGGGGTTGGGCTTGCCCCCTTCACGGGGGAAGGAAAAGTCGTACAGGTACTGGTCGGGGCGGATGGTGCCCTCGCCCAGCTCCACCACCTCGGCGCCGGCGCGGAGGTTGCCGGCGGCCAGCTCCCGGGTGGGATCCTCGAGCTTCAGCCCGTTCACGAACACGACATCGGCTCGAGCCAGGGTCTTGGCTGCGCTCGGCGGGGGCTCGAAGGTGTGGGAGTTGGCGCCCTCGGGCACCAGGCCGCGGACCTCGGCCAGGTCGCCGGCCACACTTGAGACGATGCTGGTGATCGGCGAGACGGTGGTGACGACGTTGAGCTTGGCCGGGTCGTCGGCTGATCCGCCGTCGCGCCCGCACGCCCCCGCCACGAGGGAGAGGGCCACCGCAACCGCGGCTACAGAGCGTCGGCCCGGTCTTTCCACGACCTGAACGCTATCGCAAGCTGGTCGCTAGAAGGTGCGTCGGCTAGGATCGACCCATGCTGGTCCGGGAGGAGGCCGAACCCATCCTCGCCCTCCTCCGGGCCCAAGGCGGGCGGGTCACGGCGAGCCGCCGCGCCATCCTCGAGACATTCCTCGGCGTCGGGGGCCACGTGACCGCCGAGGCGCTCACCTCCAAGGTGCAGACCGCTCAGCCCGACGTGCACGAGTCCACCGTGTACCGCTTCCTCGACGAGTTGGAGCGCCTTGGCGTGGTCGACCATGTCCACCTCGGGCACGGCCCGGCCGTCTACCACCTGGCCGCCGACGCCCACCACCACCTGGTGTGCGACGGGTGCGGCGCAGTCGAGGAAGTTCCCGACGAGATCTTCGCCGACCTGAGGGGCCGCCTACAGGCCGAGTTCGGGTTCGCCCTCCAGCCCCGCCACTTCGCGGTGACCGGGCATTGCCAGGCGTGCGCTACTTGACGGTGATCGTGCCTTTCATCTGCGTCGGGTGCACGTCGCACTGGAACCGGTACTCGCCCGGCCCGGGGGCATGGAACTTGTAGGTCACCGACGCCACGCCGCTGACCAACTGACCCCGGAAGATGGGCTTGGCGGGATCGGCACCGTAGATGGCGAAGTTGTGCTGGACATCGCGGTCCTCGTTGTCGAACTTGAGCTCGACCTCGGCGTCCGCCGTGAAGGTGAGGGTCGTGGACTTGAAGGCGACCCCCTCAGCCTTGAGCTCGATGGCGCCGGCGTGTTCCACCCCGTGCTCCTCGAACTTGCGTTCACCCCGGGCCGCGGCGGTGATCCCGCCGGCCACCATGGCCACGGTGCCGATGGCCAGGACGGTGGCCAGGGTGCGCCCAGAGATACTCGGCCGGGTGGCGGCGAGGCTGGCGACGACCATGATGACGACGGCGACGAGCAACGCGATGGTGGTGGAGGCCGCCTCGGGCACCGCGAGCAGGATCCGGGAGAGGAAGTACATCACGCTGGCGATGGTGGCCAGGCCCAGGACCGGTAGGCCGATCGGCAGCAGGCTGACCGGGCGGCCGGTGGTCTCCGAGGCGGACCGGGCCAGCCAGCCAGCGCCGGCAACCATCCCTACGAGCACGCCGGCCCACGTGAAGAGGGGGTGCTCGATGAGGCCGAGCATGATCAGGACGACGGCGATGCCGCCGGCCACCGGCCACCCGCCGCCGCCGGGGAGCGGGGCGACGGCCACGGGCCGCACCGTGGGCGGCGGCGCGTTCGGCGCATGGGCGGGGGCGTACTCGTTCTCCCGGATCGAGGAGAGCATGACCCCGAGCAGGAAGGCGACCACGCCCACCATGAGGAACAGGACCGAGCCGAGCATGTCGCCACTGATGATCTTGAGGGTCGCGCCCAGGATGAGGGCGACGCCAGCGATGGGCAGGAAGAGCTTGGAGGTGGGAGTCAGCATGGGTTCCTAGCCGTGCCTGCTGAGGATGAACAGGACCGTGACGACCACGAACCACACGGCATTGGAGTACTGCCAGAGCACCGCGCCGGCCCGCAGGGCGTCGTGGCGGTCACCGGTGAAGTGGCCGGCCACGGTGCGGAAGGCGAGCATCATCACGACGACGATGGCGGCCAGCACATGGAGCAGGTGGAAGCCGATCAGCAAGCTGTAGAGGGTCCCGTAGGGATGGGCGTTGAAGCCGAAACCGCTGCGGACAAAGGACAGCCAGTCCAGGTTGGCCATGGCCACCCCGAGGAAGAGGGTCAGCCCGAGGGCCATCGCCGCGTTGCGACCGTCGTTGCGGCGGGCGGCGAACATGCCCCACTGCACCGAGAACGCCGACATCACCGCGGTGATCGTCATCATGGTCGGGATATAGGTGCCGACCTCGACCCCTGTCGGCGGCCAGGTGACCGAGCCCTCCTTGATGGCCAGGTAGACGGCGACGATCGCGCCCAGCACCATGAAGTCGGCGGTGACGAACAGCAGCGTGCCGATCGTCGTGGTGCCGGGCCGGGGACGCCCGGGGACCGGGCCGGGAAGCGGGGCGCCCGTGGGCAGCACGACCGGTGCCAGGCCCGATGCGGGGACCGGCAGGTTGTCGGGGGTGGTGGAGACGGCGACCATTGACATCAGCTGGACTGCCCCTCGGTTACCAGGTTGGGCTCGGACTGGCTCGATTCGGATTGGGTCGCCCACGGCTGGGCGGTGCGGAGGTCGCGCAGCGGCGTGCCGGAGCGGATATCACACAGGGCGTCGAAGTTGTGGATGGGCGGCGGCGAGGTTGTGGCCCACTCCAGGGTCTGCCCGCCCCAGGGGTCGGCGCCGGCGGTGCGGCCCCGGCCGGCGACGATGCTGCCCAGCAGGTCCAAGAGCAGGACGATCAGTCCCAGGCCGACGATGGCGGCGCCGGCGGAAACCACCAGGTTGCCAAGGGCCCACTCGTCACCGGAGTCGAAGGTCGAGGTGTGGGCCAGCATGTCCTGGATGCCCAGGAGCAGCATGCCCACCACCGTCAGGAGCGTGCCGCCGACGACGGCCAGGACCTCGAGCTTGCCCAGGGCGTCGGACAGGCGCCGGCCCCACAGCTTGGGGCCCCAAAAGCTGAGCGCGGCAACCGCGCCGATGGTGGCGGCGCCGAAGAACAGGGCGTGCTGCTGGCCGACCTGCCAGTAGTTGGTGTGGGCACTGCGGCCGGCGTCGAGGGCGGAAACAGCGGAGGCGGCGAGGCCGAGAGCAAGGACCGGCAGCATGCCGAGCGCCCACAGCATCGGCGTGGCGGTGAAGTTCCCCCGCAGGGCGTCGCGGTCGCCCTCCTTGCCGGCCAGGCGCAGGGTCATCAACCAGTTGAGCATCAACGCCGCAACCGGGGCGAGGACGGCCAGGGCGCCGGCGATGAACATCACCCGGGCCCGGGGCAGCGTGGTGACCTCACTACCCCAGCCGGCGAAGCTGAGCACGCCGACGCCGACAAGGGCGGCCGAGGCCCGGTCCCGGCTGAAGAGGGGCCGGCCGGCGAAGGTGGCGACGATCTCGCTGACCGCGCCGAGGGCGGGGATGAGCAGGGCCCACAGGACGGGGTAGGCACCGAACCAGAACAGGCGGGGCCAGAGCAGCGGGTTGCCGCCCCGGCTGCCTGTGAAACCGCTGAACAGCGACGAGCCGTAGTGGCGGTCGACGAAGAGCAGCGCGAACGCCCCGATCAGGATGGGCAGGGCGAGGAGCAGCACCGCCCCGGAGACCATGATCGACCAGCTGAACACCGGGACCCGGCGCAGGGTCATCCCCGGCGCCCGGAGCTGCAGGATCGTGACGACGATGTTGATGATCACCAGGATGGCGGCCATGCAAACCAGGACCAGGCCGAGCAGGAGCAGGTCGGGACCCTCGCCGGGAAGGCCCAGTTTGACGGGCACGGGGTCGCTCAGGGCCCAGCCGTGGAAGATGTCGGAGAAGGCCGGCGCAGCGACGACCATGACGCCGCCGCCGAGGAACAGCCAAAAGGCCATGGCGTGCAGCCGGGGGAACGCCAGCCGGGCGGCCCCGATCTGGAGAGGGACGATCGCCGATCCCAGGCCGAGCCAGACGGGCAGCAAGAAGAGGAACACCGACATCACGCCGTGCATGGTGAACAGCTGGCGGTAGGTGCGATCACCCACGATCTGGGCGTCGGCCGAGGACAGCTGCGCCCGCATCACCAGGGCCAGCACCACCCCGGCGACCAGGAAGAACAGGGCGGCGGCCACGAACAACGAACCCACGAACTTGTGGTCAGTACCCTTCGGCCAGGCGTCGGGAAGGTCGGCAACTGGGTGCGAGGGGCCGGTGGCCAGGGGTGTTGCCCCTTCGGCCACCTCGGTGTCGGTCATAGCCATACTGGCCGGACTTTATACAGACCGCCCCCGACCCTTCGAGTCGAGCGGCGCATCGGCCCGGCTGGCGTGCCTGTGCGGCCCCTCGAACACCTCGTCTGATCGCCGGCTCGGCCGGGAACCGCCACGCCCGTCATCGCACTGCAGGGTTTCATCCGCAGCGCCTTGCGCTCGACGAGCCGGCGCATGTTCGTCATCGACAGCAGCTGTGCCTGCATCATCATCAAAATGCCGTTGCGATGCAGCTCCAGGACCAGCGCATCGGGCAGCGCTAGAAGCTTTTCCTCGTCGAAGCGCCTCAGGAACTCGATCGCCCGGGTGAGCGCTTCGGCCGGCTTGCCCACGCTTGCGAACAGCGGTTCTCCCTGGGTGTCACTGAAGCCGCTCCACGATGCATCGACGAACACAGCCGGCGCCGGTGCCGTCGCGCCCTGCACCATGGCCGTCAGAAACGGGTAGCGGCGGATGAAGGCCGGCAGGTAGAGCGCGTCCCAGCGTGTGCCATCGAGCATCAGGTTCTCATTGGGCACCAGGCCCAACATCGCGTACGGCGAAACCACCCTCTCGCCGCCTTCCGGACCGGTGCTGACGAAGACGATCGGATAGTCGAGCGCCGCAAACGGGAACTCGGAGGCCGTGAGGTACACGGCATGCATCTCGCGCGCAATCGAAAAATCCTCCAGCCGTTGCACCTTCTTGAAGGCATGCAGGGCCGAGTCGAGCAACTGCGGATCGCGGTACAGCACAGAATCGATCAAAGTATTCTCGTCGGATCAGGCTCAGTGAGGAAGGAGCTGATCGGCGGCCATCGCCCCGAACAGAAGGGTGATGTAGGTGATCGAGAACTTGAACAGCCGCATGGCCAGCTCGGGCTTGTGGCTGCGGGCCAGCTGCACGGCCTTCCACGTGAACATCCCGCCCAGGACCACGGCGGCGACCAGGTAGAGCGGCCCCATGGACCCCAGCGGCCAGAACGCCAGGCTGACGGCCCACAGAACGACGGTGTAGACGACCATCTTCCTGGCCGTCTCGTCGAAGCTGGCCACGACCGGGAGCATGGGCACCTCAGCCGCGGCGTAGTCCGCCCGGTAGCGGATGGCCAGGGCCCAGAAGTGGGGCGGCGTCCACACGAAGATGATGGCGAACATGGCAAAGGGGGCGATGGCCAGCTCGTTGGTGACCGCGGCCCAGCCGACCAGCACCGGGACGGCGCCGGCGGCGCCACCGATCACGATGTTCTGGACTGAGGTCCGCTTCAGCCAGATCGTATAGACGAAGACGTAGAACAGGGTCGCAGCGACCGCCAGGGCCGCGCTCAGGGGGTTGACGACCAGCACCAGCCACACCGCGGCGCCCACCTCCAGGCCAATGGCGAAGACCAGGGCGTTGCGGGGGGTGATCTCGCCGGTGACCAGCGGCCGCTTGCTGGTGCGGCGCATCAGCTTGTCGATGTCGCGGTCGATGACCATGTTGGTGGCGTTGGCGCCGGCGGCGGCCAGGGTGCCGCCCACCAGCGTGGCCAGGATCAGCCAGGTGGGGGGCATGCCCCGCTGGGCGACGATCATGGCCGGGACGGTCGTGACGAGCAGTAGCTCGATGATCCGCGGCTTGGTCAGGGCCACGTAGGCGGCCAGCCGGCTGCGACCGGGCGTCACGGGGCCGAGCCCTTCGCGCTCCAGCGGCCGCTCGGGCACGGAGCCGGTAAGAGGGAGGGCGGCCTCGGTCATTGCCCCCCGAGACTACGGCGACAAGGGTACGGAGGGGAAAACGGCCACCTGCCGGCGGGCCCCCAGCCGCACCACGTGGGCGTTCGCAGGCGTGCGATCAGCCAGATCGGTAGAAGTCGGAGTGGTGCTCGACGCGCACGACGGTGACGACACCTGCCTCGTCATCAATTCGGTAGACGATGGGGAATGTGCCCCGCCGGGCGGAATGGAGGCCGACGAGCTCCCGGCGCAAGGGGGTGCCGATCCGGTGGGGCGGTTCGACCAACGGCCCGGTGGGGAACCCGATGACGGCGACCGCCACCGCCTCGGGGAGCTGCTCGGAGATGGCACGGGCCGCGGGGCGGCCTGGAAGGCATGCGCCAGGTCGCCGCTGATGCGGCCCAGGATCCCCCGGTCGGCATCGCTGAGGCGAGGATCGCCGGCCCGGCGCCGTTCGGCGGCGCGGTTCGAGGAGATCCTCACCCACACTCATGGCTCCAGTCTGCCCCACGGCTCCACCGCTGGGAGCGATTGGCGGCGGGTGGTCATCTTGGGTAAAAGCGCAAGGTGCGGAGTGACGCGTCCGTCGGCACGCAACTCGCGAGAACCGGCCTTCTCGCCGTATTGGTGATCCGCGCTCAAAGGGCTACTGGATGGGGAGACGGCGCACCCGGACGCGGTCGTCACCGATCACAACCGCAGCACCCTCGCTTAGATCCTCGGTGATCTGTTCGAGGTTGGCCAGCAGGACCATCGCCTGGCCCTCCGGCCGACGCGTCACCTCGCCCCGGAACAGGACGACACTCGGCTGCCTGGCACCGGAAAGGGCCAGGAGCGTACCGAAGTCGGTGTCGAGGGTGACCAGGACTCGGTCCTGCTCCAGAGCTGCCGCCAGGACCGCCGGGTCGGGTGCGCTCTGGAGACCAACGTCTCGCACATGGACGACATCGTGGCCGGCGGCACGAAGGAGGTCGAGGACTCGGGGCGCAAGTCCTTCGTCAAGAAGGAACCTCAAGTGCCGCGACGGAGGGGGAGCTCGCGCTCTCGAACGGCCTCGGCGGCATACTCCAAGGCTTCTCGGATGTCGCCGGCCTGGAGGTCGGGGTAGTCGGCGAGGATCTCCTCCGTGGTCATGCCCTCAGCGAGCATGCCGACAACGGTGGCGACAGGGATGCGCAGCCCGCGGATGCAGGGAACGCCGCCCATCTTGTCCGGCTCGACCGTGATTCGCTCGAAGCGCATGCCTCCTCCTCACCTCGAAGAGTAGGCCCCGTGCGGCTTCGGCAGCGGCCAGGAAGCCTCGGGCTTCGACCCGCCGGCTCGTCGAGGGGTCGCCGGGCAGCCAGGGACAACCGATGCAGCGACCAGCTCGGCGTCGATCGTCAGCTTCCCGGCTACGGGACCCCCCCGATCAAGAGGACCAAGTGTGTGGACGGTGACGACGCCGGCGGTCTGGCTCGGGGTGGCTGGCGTCAGCCCCGGCGGGTCGTCGGCGTCGTCGGCCGGCGGGTGGTCGGCGTCGTCGCCGGCCTGGTGGTGGTCGTGGTGGTGGTCGTGGTCGCCGGTGGGATCTTGGCCGGGTCGCGCTGCCAGTCAGGCACGAAGTCGCCGAAGCCCGAACCCCGGGTGAGCTGGCGCAGCCCGGAGCCGTCGGGGTTGACGACGAGGATCTTCACCCCGCCGGAGCGGTTGTTGGTGATGACCAGCCTGGTACCGTCCGGCGACCACGCCGGCGCGGTGGACTCAGTCTTGGTGCGGGTGACCTGCCTTTCGTCGCTGCCGTCGGCGTTCATGACCCAGATGTCAAACCGCTTGCCGGCGCTGGCCCGCATGCTCTGGAAGGCAATGGTCTTCCCGTCGGGCGACCAGGCCGGGAGCTGGTCGTCAAAGGGGTCGTCGGTGAGGCGGACGGGGTTGCTGCCATCGGCGTTCATGACCCAGATGTCGGCGTTCTCGCCCCGGAGGCTCTGGAAGACGATCTTGGCGCCGTCGGGGGACCACGCCGGCGACACGTCAGACTGGGGGTCCTTGGTTAGGCGGGTCTGGTTCTTCCCGTTGGCGTCCATGACGTAGATCTCGTAGTTGCCG
>JANMRJ010000703.1:0-2518 GCA_031370985.1 Acidimicrobiales bacterium | reverse complement strand
CCGTGGTGTGGCCGGCGTGGTCGCCATAAGCGCGCCGGCGTGGTGGGGCGCCTGGGACACGCCGGCCACCAAACGCATCCAGCGCTACGCCCTGACGCCGGCGGGCCGGCGGTTCCTGGCCATCGCCATGCGGACCCGGATCGCCGAGGTGTGCGAGGGCGTGCCCCACTCCGAGGAGCAGGCGGCCGCCATCGCGCCGGCGTTCACCCTGGTCGTCGCCGATCCCGCGGACCACTACTTCGCCGAGGTCCACCCCCGCACGATCTACGGCTGGGCCAACGAGCCCAAGGATCTGTGGCTCCTGCCGGGCACCGGCCACGGCACCGATCTGCTGTCGCCTGCGTTCACCACCCACCTCCTGAACGAGCTCGACCGCCGCCTCAACTAGGTTTCCCGCCAGGTGGCACTGCCTCTGGAGAAGCTCGGGACCCGGTACGAAGCGCGGACGGCGACGATCGACGTGGATCAGGCGCGGGCGTACGCGGCCGCCACCAACGACCCGAACCCTGCGTATGCGACCGGGCTGCTGGCCCCGCCAATCTTCGCCGTCGTCCCCACCTGGGACGCGATGATGGTGGCCCTCCACGCGGTGGTGCCGGCGGCCGACCAGGTCTCGATGCTTCACGCCGAGCAGGACATGCACTTTCAGGGGCCGCTGGTGCCCGGTCGCACGCTCGTCACCTTCGCCGAGGCCCATAGCCTGCGCAGCGGGCGTATGGGGACCCGCTTCACCATGCGGGTGGTCAGCTCCTACGAAGACGGGACGCCCGTCGTCGAGCAGTTCGCCACCATGCTGATCCGGGGGATCGGGGCCGGCGAGGATGGAGGGCAGGCGCCGCCCGCCCACGCGTTCCTGCCCGAGGCCAAGGCGGCCAAGCTGGCGTCGGTGGCCGGGTCGGTGGACCTTAACCAGGCGGTCCGCTACGCGGCGGCGTCGGGTGACGCCAACCCGATCCATGTGGACGACGACGCGGCCAAGGCGGTCGGCCTCCCCGGTGTCATCCTCCACGGCATGTGCACGATGGCCCTGTCTGGCCGGGACATCGTCGACGAGTTGGGTGGCGGCGACCCGATGCGATTGCGCCGGCTGGCCGTGCGCTTCTACCGCCCCGTGTTCCCCGGGAACGACCTGGTCACGACCATGTATGACGCCGGCGACGGGATTGTCGTCTTCGAGGCGTCGAGCGCGGGCAAGGTCGTCGTGCGCGACGGCCGGGCCGAGCTGCGCCGGTTCGGCTGATGGCCGTCCTGCGGCTCTTCGCCGCCGCCCGGGAGGCCGCCGGCCGGACCACGGACGACGTGCCGGCGTCGACAGTGGCCGAGGTTCTCGAGGAGGCCACCCGTCGCTACGGGATGAGGTTCTCGGCGGTGCTGGCGACATCGAAGGTGTGGGTGAACGGCCAGCCGGCGGATCCCTCCACCCCTGTGACAGATACCGACGTCGTGGCGGTGCTGCCGCCGGTCTCGGGCGGGGCGGCCAGGCCGGCGCCGGTGCGCGCCGTGGTGCCGGCGACCCGCCCCAACGGGCCCCGCCCCACTGGGCCGCGGCCGCCGGTGGTCCGCGGCAACCTGGCGCTCGTGCCCGACCCGGAGCCGGAGCCGGAGGAGCAGGAGGAGGAGGAGCCGGCGCCGAGGTCGGAGCCGGAGCGGGCGTCGCTGGCCGTGGTCCACAGGAGCATCCGGCCCCACGGCCGCCTCGGGCTGGTGTGGGCCACAGTGTCCGTCGGCATGATCGTGGCCGGGCCGGCGTGGATCGCCGGCTGGCTGGCCGTCGCCGCATTCGTGGCCGGCACCCAGACGTGTCGGGTGTGGCGCAAGCGGGGGGAGCGGCCGGTGGTCTTGGCTGCTGCCGCCATCGCCGGGGCCCTGCCGATCGCCGCATCCTTCGATGCCGGCGCCATGGCCGGGGTGGTCGCCGCCGGGGTGGCCGTATCCCTCGTCGCCCGGCTCCGCACCCCGACGCGGGCGCCGTCGCGTGACGTGGCCCTGACCCTCGCCATCGGCGTGCCCATCGGTCTGGCCGCCGCCGCGCCCGTGCTTGTCCGCCACACCGGCATCGCCGCCGCCCTGCTGCTCCTGGCCATGATGTGCGCCTACGACGCCGGCGCCTACCTCGTCGGCACCGGCGCGTCCTCGCCGTGGGAGGGGCCGGCGGCGGGGATAGCCGCCCTCGTCCCGTTGACGATCTTCGCCGAGGTCGTGCTGCTCCCGCCGTTCACCGGCGCCCAGCCCCTGCTCCTCGGCCTGCTCGCCGCCGCCCTGGCCCCCTGCGGGCCGGTGGCCGCCTCCGCGCTCCTGGGCGACCGCAACGGCCACGCGCCGGCGCTCCGCCGCCTCGACTCGCTCCTCCTCCTCGGCCCCCTGTGGGCCTGGTGCGCGGTCGCCTTCCTGAAGTGAGTGTGGGCGATTAGTGACCGTATCCGGCACCGAATCGCCCACACCCCACTGCTTACGCCTTCGTTGTCTCCCAGAAGATGGCGTCGATCTCGGCGATGAGGTCGAGCAGCTTCTGCCCGGT
>JANMRJ010000690.1:0-2661 GCA_031370985.1 Acidimicrobiales bacterium | reverse complement strand
GCTACGCCGCCCTCGTCAGCGTGTGCGCCCGCAGCGAAGCGGAGCTTGAAGAGCACGCCGAGATCGTGGAGCAGCTCGCCCGGGAGGCCGGGATGGAGCTGCGCTGCCTCGACGCTCGCCAGGACCTGGCCTGGGCTGCCGCCCTCCCGCTGGGCCTCGCCCCCCGCAGCCTCCTGAGCTGAAGGAGCCCCCTTGTCCCGAGCCACCCTGCGCTGCTCGTTCCATCGCGGCACCACCGCCCACGTCGCCAGCCTCTACCCCTTCTCAGTGCAAGCCAGCTCCGGGCACCAGGGCGCCTACGTGGGCCTCGACCTGCTGGCCGGCGGGGGCGAGTTCTGCTGGGACCCCTTCGAGGCCTACGCCACCGGAGCGGTGACCAACCCGAACTGCTGGATCCTCGGCGAGCCCGGCAACGGGAAGTCGGCACTGGTCAAGAGCCTCCTGTGGCGGATGGCCGGCATCTACGGCACCGGGCCAAGCGGGCGATGGTTCGCCATCGCCGATCCCAAAGGCGAGTACCTCGACGTGGCCGAGCGCCTCGGGCTCAACGTCGTCCGTCTTGCCCCGGGCGGTTCCACGCGGGTCAACCCGCTCGACGACGGCCCCGGTGCGGCCGACGAGCCGGCCGAGCAGCGCTCGCTCCGGCGAGCCGAGATGGTCGGCGCCCTGGCAGCCACGGTGCTCGACCGGACCCTCACCCAGATCGAGGACGCTGCCATCTTCGCCGTGGTCGAGCACCTCGGCCGGCGTCGGGGAACGGCGACCCTGGCCGATCTCGCCGGCCTGCTGACTCACCCTCCGGCCGAGGTCACCGAACGACTGCGGCGCGACGTTCGTGAGCTGGCCGACGAGCTGGGCCAGCTCAGCTTCGCCCTCGACAAGCTGTTGTCCCGGTAGCTCCGGGGCATGTTCGACGGGACCTCCACCGTGCCGATGCGCTGGGACGGGCCGGGGATCGTCCTCGACCTGTCGGCCGTGCCGATCGATTCTGAAGCGCTGCCTTTGGTGATGGTGGCGGCTGCCGGCTGGCTCTCGCAGCTGATGGCTGGCCCCGGGCCACAACGGGTGCAGGTGATCGACGAGGCATGGGCGCTGCTCGGCAACCGCCACACCGCCCGGTACCTCCAGACCTGCTTCAAGCTCGGGCGTACCTACGGCGTGGCCAACGTGTGCATCGCCCACCGTCCATCTGACCTGGGAGCGCAGGCTGACGACGGCACCGCCACCGCCAAGATCGCCGTCGGGCTGCTGGCCGACGCGGCCACCAAGATCCTGCTGCGCCAGGCACCGGATCAGTTGGACGCAGCGTCCACGAGCTTCGGCCTGACTGAGCCCGAGCGACACATCGTCGGTCACCTGGCCCGGGGCCGAGCACTGTGGAAGGTGGCCGGCCATACCGCGGTGGTGCAGCACATGCTCACCTCGGCGGAGATGGAGATGTGCGACACCGACGGCCGGATGTTGGGGCTCGGCCTTCCCTCGTGCCGGCGGCGGCGTGACCGGCGGTGCTCGACCGCACCCATAACGTCGAAGCAACCGACCTGGCCGCCCTCGCCGACGAACTACTTGGGCCGCGCCGGGGAACCTCGCGCTCGGCGTCGTGGCCGTGCCCGAGCGCCCAACACGCTCAGACCGGCCGAACGCCGCCGGTCAGCATCTTCCGGGCCGGGAGTGGCGAGGAACGCTGGCACTGCCACGGCTGCGGGATCGGCGGGTCGGCGATCGATCTTGTGATGGTGGCGCAGGGATTGACGGTGGCGGAGGCGATCCAGGGACTGGCGGGCCGAGCAGGCGTCCGCGAGCCCTTTGTCGCCGACAGTCGTCGACCCGCTGCCGCGGTCCGCCCGATCAAGGCTGTGACCGTCGCTCGGGCGCCGGTGGCCGACCCCGCCGGATTGGCAGCCTTCGTCGACGAGTGCGCCGAGCGACTGTGGCAGGCCCAGGGCCGGGTTGTCCTTCAGTGGCTGACCCAGCTCCGCGGGTTGCCGGAGGAGGTGCTTGCTGGCAACCGGATAGGGGCGGACCCCGGGCGACAAAGCCAACCCCGGCCGGACGGCATGCCGTCGTCCGGCCGCGCAGCCGTGTTGCCAGTCTGCGAGGCCGGTCAGCCCGTCTTCGTCCAGCTCCGGCCGATCAGCCCGCTTCCCGATCGGCCTCGCTACCTCAATGCCGCCAGCCGTCTGGCCACGAACCCGCGCATCGGCATCTACGAGCCGCCCGAGCCGGTTGGTCGATGCGTGATCGTCACCCGAAGGAGTGGTGGACGCGCTCTCGGCGAACGCCGCCGGGTTCCGGGCGGCTGCGGTCCTGGGCGCATCGCTGGTCGGCGATGGACCTCATGATCGGGGCGGCAGTTTGGTCGCCGATCGGCTGGCGCGGCTCGACTCGCCGCTCATCCTGGCCTTCGACGCTGACGAAGCCGGGCAAAGGGGGAGCAAGACCATGCAGGGCGTCCTGCGCGAGCGGCGCACTCGCGCCGTCAACGTGCACGTGCCGCCGGAGGCAAACGATCTGAATGCTTGGATGCTCGCTTCTCGGGACTGGCAGCAGGCGTTCAGGTCGGCTGTACGCACGGCGGTGACAGCCTCGCCGGAGCCACACAGGCTGGCTCGGTGAGTGGTTCGCTCTCCCGAACGAGCGGAGTCCGGCGGTACTCTTGGG
>JANMRJ010000661.1:0-2639 GCA_031370985.1 Acidimicrobiales bacterium | reverse complement strand
CGGGGTCCGGCAAGTCCACCCTGCTCAACGTCGTCGGGCTGCTCGACCGCCAGACAGCCGGCACCTACCGCTTCGAAGGGGTCGACGTCGCCGCTCTCGACGACCTGGGCCGGGCGGGACTGCGGGGGCGGCGCATCGGCTTCGTGTTCCAGTCGTTCCATCTCCTGCCCCACCGCAGCGTCCTGGAGAACGTGATGCTGGCCGAGATCTACATCGGTGCGCCCCGCCGCGGCCGGCGGGAGCGCGCCCTGGTGGCCCTCGCCCGAGTGGGTCTGAGTGACCGCGCCGACTTCCTCCCCACCCGCATGTCGGGTGGCCAGCAGCAACGGGCCGCGATCGCCCGTGCCCTGATGGCCGAGCCCAGCCTCCTGCTGTGCGACGAGCCCACCGGGAACCTCAACTCGACCAACGCCGAGGGCGTGCTCGACCTGTTCGGACAGCTCGCCGACGAGGGGCTGACCCTGGCCGTCATTACCCACGACGACCATGTCGCGGCCCAGGCCCACCGCCGGGTGCGGATCGTCGACGGCGTGCTGAGCGAGGTCCCATCGCCGTGACGACCACACCTGCAGCCGGAGGGCCACCACCCACCCCACCCCGCCTCGGCGCCCGAGACCTCTTTGACGAGTGCCTGGCCAGCCTGCTCGCCCGTCCTGGGCGTGCCGTTCTCACAGTCCTCGGCACAGTGGTCGGTGTCGCCGCACTGGTCGCCACCCTCGGGTTGTCCAAGACGGCCGGGAACCAGATCGTGGGTCGATTCGACGAACTGGCGGCGACCGACATCGTCGTCACCCCCAAGAAGGGTGCCTCGGGGGTCGCCTCCACTGTGCTGCCGTGGGACGCCGAGGCCCGGATGTCGCGGCTCAACGGGGTCGCGGCCGCCGGGACGCTCAGTGACGTCGACCTCAAGGGGCAACTTGTCAGGGCGGTTCCGGTCAGCGACCCCCAGGGCCAGACCGAGTTCCAACTCCCCGTCGTGGCCGCGTCCCCCGGCCTCTTCCAGGCGGTGCGGGCTGGCCTCGCCAGCGGCCGGGAGCCCGACGCCGGCCACTCCCTACGCGCCGACCGGGTGGCCGTGCTGGGCCCGAACGCCGCCAAGCGGCTGCGCCTGACGACCGTCGACAACCAACCGGCCATCTACCTGGGCGACCGCCTCTTCGTGGTGATCGGCATCCTGAGCGGGGTCGAACGCCAGCCTTCTCTCCTCGGCTCGGTCGTGATACCGGAAGGCACCGCGCAGCGTGAGTACGGGCTCGTCGGCCCCGGTTCCGTCCAGGTCGAAACGCAGATCGGCGCGGTCAGCCTGATCGCCGCCCAGGCCCCGCTGGCGCTGAGCCCCAACGATCCCTCGCTCGTGAAAGTCACCGCCCCGCCCGAGCCCCGCCGGGCCAGGGCCGGCGTGCAGAGTGATCTCAACTCCCTCTTCCTGCTCCTCGGCGGGGTGTCACTGCTGGTCGGCGCCATCGGCATTGCCAACGTCACCCTCGTCTCCGTGCTCGAGCGGGTCGGCGAGATCGGTCTGCGCCGGGCGCTCGGTGCGGCTCGGCGCCACATCGCGGCACAGTTCCTGGTCGAGAGCACGACGCTGGGCTTGGCGGGCGGCATCCTCGGCGCCGCGCTGGGGACCTTGGTCGTCGTCGGCGTGGCCGCCAGCCGGAGTTGGACCCCGGTACTGGAAGGCTGGGTGCCCCTTGGGGCACCCGTGCTCGGAGGTGGCATCGGCCTGCTGTCGGGCGTGTACCCCTCCGCCCGAGCGGCGGCTCTCGAACCAGTCGAAGCGTTGCGCTCGACGATGTGACCCTCGACGATGTGACCCTCGACGGAGCGCCCTGACTCAGACACGGGTGAGTCCTGGAGCTGGGCATAGATCGGCTCGCGCCGAAGGTCATCATCGTCGCGGCCCCGGGGTATGACCGGGCTGGCGTCTGCTTCAAGCCGTCACAACCCAGCGCCAAGAGAGCCGTGGGTCGAACGAACCGGGTCATGGACAGCTCAGGCTCCGCGTGATCCTCATCGGCGACCAGCTAGAGTTAGAGGGTTCCTCCACGCGTGTTCGCGTTGAACCGCTCCGCAGCCACCGCCGCCACGATCCCCAGCGGACCTTCTTCACGATCTACGGCGCCCTTGGTGAGCTACTTCAGCGACATTCCCCCGTTGGAGGGCATGCTGGGTGGTGACCCGCTGGCGCTCGATGTGGTCATGGCCCGCCTCGAGCACCTGCGCTCCCTGCTCCGGGCGGCACTGCAGCCCGAAACCGAAAGAGTTCTGGGACCGCGATCTCGCTCACGTCTCCGCTGAGACGTGTCCCAGGCCGCGTTGTCGTGGACCGAAACCCCATTGCGGGGCGGGCGCTCCGACCGGTGGGAAGTGACACCTGGACGCCAGGGATGCCAGGCACAGGGCTCGTAGGGGCTCGTAGTGAGGTGCTTGTACTTCTATTGGGCGGTACAAGGAAAGGGGGCCGCCCGCGTGATGTCCCGTTACAGGAGGGCGATGACGCGGCCTATGTCGACTCGGCCGACGGGGACGCTGAAATTCGCGCCGGTTGGCCGTGCGTGAACGCGGCGATCGTCGGCCACGTCGCCCGCTCGTGGCCGAGCCGGCGCCGGATCGCGGCTGCCGCCGTCCCGAGGGCCTCG
>JANMRJ010000649.1:0-1192 GCA_031370985.1 Acidimicrobiales bacterium | reverse complement strand
GGCGCCCCCGCGTCCTTCAAGGCGTCGGCGAGGTAACGGTCGACGAGGTTGCCGGGGCCGGGCGGGGCGGGGGGCGCCTCGCGAAGGGCGACCTTGCGGGCGGCCTCGTGCACAACGATGCCGAGGGGGTACTCCCACACGCCGCGGAACAGCACCGGGGCCAGCAGGCCGCCCACCACCCCGCCGACCGCGCCGCCAGCGGAGAGGGCGAGGTAGAACCGGGTGAGATCGACCACTGGCGGTCGCTCGCGGGCCAGCCGGCCGTGCACGGCCATGGTCAGCAGTGCGAAGCCGCAGAGGTGTAGGGCCAGCCCAGGGCCGACGGGCATGGCCGCGGCCAGGCTGACCACGGCGACGGCGCCCAGCACTGGCGCCAGCCGGGCTGCACCCGACCCGATCGACGATCCCCGGCCCGAGAAGGCGACGACGAAGGTCAGGAGGTAGATGCTCAGCGGCACCACCCACAGCAAGGGGATGGCGGCGACATCGGTGGACAAGTGGCGGGTCACCCCAAGTAGCAGCAGCGACGGCCCGGCCGCCATGGCCGCCCAGCGCAACAGGGTCCCCCGGCTGACTGAACTCGGGCACGATTCGCCGGCCGTCGGGGTCACCGGCCCGGCCCGCCGGGCGACGGCGGCGCACACACCGCACAGGGCGGCGAAGGCCAGATAGCCGACGGTCCAGAGCCGGCGCTGGTCGCTCAGCCCCAGGGCCCGTTCGAGCACCAGCGGGTAGGCGAGCTGCCCGATGAAGCTGCCGGCGTTGCCGGCGGCGTAGAGGACGTAGGCGTCCACGCCGGGCGCCGCTGCCGCGTACCAGCGCTGGAGGGTGGGAGACACGCTGGCCAAGGCGAGGAAGGGCCCGCCGACGGCGATCGCCACCGCGAAGAGGGTCCAGACGACCGGAGAGCCCGCCGGCGGCCGCCACCCGTCCCGCAGGCCCACTGGGAGGGCCGCCGCGGCAGCCAGGACCAGAGCGCCGGCCGCGAGGGCGTGCCGTCGGGAACCCAGGTGATGGGCGCCAAGGTGGGCGAGGAGGTAGCCGCCGAGCAGCAGGACCTGGAAGGTGAGCATCGCCGAGTTCCATACCGACGCGCTCCCGCCCAGGACCGGAAGGAGCGTGCGGGCGACGAGGGGCTCGACGACGAAGAGCAGCCCCGATGCACCGAACGCGGTGATCCCGAACAAGGCGG
>JANMRJ010000638.1:0-4910 GCA_031370985.1 Acidimicrobiales bacterium | reverse complement strand
CCGCCTGCCACTCGGCGAGAAGCCGAGCGACCTTCTCGCGAGAGTCGGTGTTGCTGGTCTGGCGCTGACCGCTCTTCAGACGTCGCGGTTCGTAAGTCTCTGCGAAGCCCTCCAGCACCTTGCGCTCGACGTACCAAAGTTGACCTAGCCGGCGAGCAGGCAAGCGACCATTGCGAACGAGCTGGTTCACAGTGCCCCTCTGAACACCAAGCCGGCGAGCCACCTCCGGAAGACCGAGCAAGTCGGTGATGGGGTCATAGCTAATGGCTGCCATGGCGTGGATCGTCGCGCGAGCCGAAACCCAGGTGGTGGATACCCAACGCGCGCGCCTCATCGCGCGCGTTGGAGCCGACCTCCTAGAGGTTCCCTCAGCGCATTCTCATTGGGGCACTGACGGTAAGGACCGCACAGACGGCACAGATCCCCCCTGCATGGGCACCGCGGGGTCGCCCATCCCCCCGTCTGTGCGGCACAGACGGTACGTTTCGTCTGTGCGATGCGCCATAGCCAGCGTCAAGGGAGGAGTCGGCAAGACGACCACTGCGGTCTATCTGGCCGCCTTGGCGGCGGAACAGGGTCCTGTGGTCTTGATCGATGCCGACCCACAGGGCTCCGCCGCTGAATGGCTGGAGGCGGCGCCGCTGGAAGGCGTCAACGTCGTTGAGGCGCCATCGGAGCGACTGGTAGCTCGCGGCGTCGAGCTGGCTGCCGGCTTTTCCGTCATCATCGACACGCCACCAGGCTCTGAGCGCCTCTTGCGAGCTGCTCTTGAGGCCGTGGATGTGGTGATCATCCCCACCCGCGTCGGCGGCGTAGAAGTAAGCCGGGTTCAGGCCACGATCGCCATGCTGTCGCCTCGTCATCACTATGGCTTGGTCATCGTCGCCGCTCGCCAGAACACCCGTGACTTCCGGGACACTCGAGACGGGTGGCAAGACGCCGGGGTGGAGGTGTGGGGGACCATCCCAGAGCGTGTTGGAATTGCCGCTGGCCCAAACGAGCACCTCCTACCCGACGGTCTGACGGCGTATCGAGCTGTGCTCAACGCGGCCATGGCGGTGATGGCATGACGGGCATGCGCGACAAGATCGCCAAGACGACACAGACCGCCAGGACCGCACAGACGGTAAGGACCGCACAGACAGAACAGACGGATTCCGGGAATGCTCGATCAAGCGTCCCGTTCAAGCGGCCAAACGGAAGAGCAAGTTTTCCTCGGCGGATGACTCTCGACCTCGACAACGCGCGTTACGACTGGCTGCGGCGAGAGGCCTATGAGTGCCGCGTCCCGGCAGCAGAGCTGCTCCGGGCCGCCATTACCCTGATGCAGGACGATCCTGACCTCCATCGACGCATCGTGGTTAGGGCGGAGAAAGAGCACCCCGCCCCGTAGGCCCGACCTGGGTGCCGGTTGCCCAATCAGACTGAACCAAATTTGGGTGGCGTTGAAAGGAGACGCCCGGCGCTTCGGCAAGAGCGGTCAAGGGACGCCCCGTCAGGGAACGAGCGAGGACCGTAGCGCCAGCGGAGGCCCGCAGCGGCCCTTGACGGCTCGGGCATCACCCAGCCCACCATGGAGGATGACCGGCCTGGCCGGTCATGACCGCATCGTGGGCGTCGTCGGCGACGGCCAAAGGTTCACAGTCGGACATAGCCCGGGACATCGTGATGAGGCGTGTCGAGGTACACCTTGGCCTCGGGAGTCTGGGCGAAACGGCCGTGGCTCCAACGGATCTCCACGTGGCCGGCGACGGTCCTGGTGTGCCCGGTGGCCCTCTCGGTGCACTCGGCGGTCCAGGTCACCTGGGGTTGACCGGCGAGAGCGGGGGAGAGGGTGAGACGCCGTAGATGAAAGCGCTGGCGCCAGTCCCAGGGAGTATCAATGCGCAGCCGCAGCGATTGGCGGGGGTCGCTGCCCAGGATGAAGTACGGGGCGCTGAGGATGCGCAGCAGGCGCCACACCAGGGCCTCGGCCTGCGCCGGGGTGGTGACGCGCGCCGACCAGCGCTCGGCAGTGCGGGCACTGACCTCCCGACACAGCTCGGCGTAGGGGACCAAGGCAGCGACGGGCCAGGCCCGGGGTCGCAGGGCAGCCCGCAACGCCAGGCGGTGGGCGGGCGCCAGTTGCTCGACCCGGTCAGGAAGCCCGTCCACCTCGGCGATCGAGGCGGCCGCCTCGTAGAGGGCCAGGTACAGGACCGGTGCGGTGCGGAGGTACCAGTCGGTGGGATCGGTATCGCCTGGGCCGAGGAGGCGGTCGAAGACCCGGCTGGGAGAGCGGTTCGCCAGGTTGCGGGACAGGTACTTGCAGCTGATGAGGTACACGTGGTCGATGCGCAGATCGGCGGGCACGGCGTCGTCGCCCGGCGCTTTGTGACTGCCCTTCCACTCGATCAGGACCGGGATCCGGCC
Organism: Acidimicrobiales bacterium; assembly: GCA_031370985.1. Lineage (GTDB taxonomy): Bacteria > Actinomycetota > Acidimicrobiia > Acidimicrobiales > AC-14 > CADCTB01. The sequence goes on along the minus strand of JANMRJ010000638.1, from coordinate 2,498 downwards.
CCGAAGGGCGTCGGGGGCAACCAGGAAGGCGGCGCCATTGTCGAAGCCGGCACCGAAGGCGACATCGTGGCTCCCGGCGGCCCGCAGCCGGTCCAGGCGGTCCCAGTCCAGGCTGGTGAGATTGACCAGCGCCGCCGGGCGGGCGGCCAGGGCGGCATCGACGCTCGGGTAGCCGAGCATGCCCAGGGCGGTGGCAAGCTCGGTGACGGTGGTGAGGTCGTCAGCCACCCGGCGGGGCCGGGTCCTCGAAGATGGGGGAGAGGCGGACCTGCATGGAGACCAGCTCCTCGTCGGCCGCCTCGTCGGTCCACAGGTCCTCGCCTGGGAAGGCGTCGAGGCGGGTACCCGTGGCCGTGACCCACGCCGCCACCGCGTCGCCCCACCGCTCCTCGAGCAATGCGTCGCGAATCCAGTCCACATCTCCGCCCAGATTCTTTGGACGGGTCCGGGCCACAACCTTAAGGGCGAGGACCCGGGTGAGGACGAACTCGTCGGTGGCAACGAAGATGCGCGGCGGGTCCTCGTCGAAGACCATGGCCCAGGCGACGCTCATGAGGGGACACCCTCGGTGGCGTAGCCGTGCAGGCGCTCCTGGCCCTCGGCGCTCAGCAGCTCGACCACGTCGTAGATGGCCTTGCCGGGGCCGAGCACGACGCGCAGGGCGGCATCGCCGGCGCTGGCTTTCACCGGGGCGTCAGTGGTGAGCAGGACCAGGGGAATGCCGGGGCGGGCCTCATGGAGGACCGCAGCTTTGCCCAACGCCTTCCACAGCGTGTCAGTGCGCTTGAGCCCCGCCCGACTGCTGGTGAAGCCACCAGACACGTCGAAGGCCCAGTCCTCCCCGGTGGCGTCCCGGGCCAGGAAGTTCACCTCCACCCCGAGCACGGGATAGCGCACGTCGGTGCGCAGGTCGGTGAACCCGCAGTGGGCCAGCACCAGCCCGGCCAGCTCCTTGGCTTTACGGCCCTCCCGCACCGCCCGTGCCTGGAAGTCTTCGGCCGGATCCGCCGGGCCGGGCACAGCGGGGAGCTCCACGGTGCGGAACGGGCTACGCCGGCGAGCGTCCTCGGCGGCCACCCTGGCCACCTCAGCGGCCACCCGGGCCTGGGCGGCGTCGATGTAGGCCGGCTCGGTGTCGTAGCCGATGTAGTGGCGCCCGGTGCGCACCGCAGCCACCGCGGTGGTGCCGGAGCCAACGAAGGGATCGAGGACCAGGTCGTCCTTGTAGGTGTAGAGGTCGATGAGGCGCTGGGGGAGCTCGACGGGGAAGGGGGCGGGATGTCCCACCCGAGTGGCGCTCTCCGGCGCCATCTCCCACACGTCGGTGGTGGCCTCCATGAACTCGTCACGGAACATGGTGGCGCTCGACGGCCTGCCCTGCTCGTGGCGCTGGCGGGGGGTGAGGGCCCGGTCGAAACGGCCCTTGCTGGCGATGACCACCCGCTCGGTCAGGTCTCGCAGTACCGGGTTGCCCGGACGCTGGAAGGATCCCCAGGCACAGGAGCCGCCGGCACCCCGGCCCTTCCACCAGATGACCTCGCCCCGCAACAGCAGGCGCAGGCGGTTCTGGAGGATGTCGATGACATCGGCCGACAGGGAACGGTAGGGCCGCCGGCCGAGGTTGGCCACGTTGACGGCAATGCGCCCGCCGGGCTCGAGCTTGTCGACGCACTCGGTGAACACCGCAGTGAGCATCTCCAGGTAGGCCTGGTAGTCCTCGGGGATGTGGTCGGTGCCGAGGGCGGCCTCGTACTCCTTGCCGGCGAAGTAGGGGGGCGAGGTCACTACCAGGGCCACGGTGGCGTCGTCGACGGCAGTCATGGACCGGGCGTCGCCGGCGACGAGGACGTCAATGGGATGCCGGCGGGTGCCGAGGACCTTGTCGGTGGAGATGACCGGGGCGGTGAAGCGGTCATAGAAGGCGCTCGCGTCATGGCCCTCGCGCCGGCCCACCCCGAAACTAGAGGTGGAAGTTGACGGGCGGCGCCGGCGCGGGCCGTCCGGCTCGGGCAGGGGCACGACGGTGCCGGTCACCGGTCCACCAGCCAACGTGTCATGGGTTCTCCAGATCGAGGTAGCGGGCTGAGTTCTCCCGCAGGACGTTGCCGGGGCGGATATAGCCCTCCAGGGTTTCGACCGAGCGGTGCCCGGTCTGGCGCATGATGACGCGATCAGGGGCACCGTTGGCCGCCGCGGTGGTGGCGTGCCCGGCGCGCAGGGAGTGGCCGGCCAGGCGGCTGGCAGGGATGCCGGCGGCCAGGGCGCAGCGCTTGACGATCAGGGCCACCGAAGCAGGGGTGAGGGCGGTGGCGCTGATGGTCCCGTAGCGGGTGACCCGGCGAAATAGGGGGCCGGAGTCGATTCCGGCCGCGCTCAGCCAGGCGTCGAGGGCGGCCACCGGGCACAGGGGAGAGGCGACGAAGGCGGGAATACCCACGATGCGGCCCTTGGCCTCCTGGTCGGTCTTGGTCCGCCCGAGGCTGATGACGTAGTCATCG
>JANMRJ010000634.1:0-4828 GCA_031370985.1 Acidimicrobiales bacterium | reverse complement strand
CGGCCCAGGAACACCTCGCCATTCTTCTGGCCGAGCTGCTGGGGGCCGATCTCGTCGCTCATGCCGTACTCGGTGACCATCGCTCGGGCGATCTGAGTGGCCCGTTCGATGTCGTTGGACGCCCCGGTGGTCGGGTCCTGGAAGATCAGCTCCTCGGCGGTGCGCCCACCCATGAGCATGGCCAGCTGGTCGCGGAGAGCGGCCCGGGAGGTCAGGTACTTGTCTTCGGTGGGCAGGGCGAGGGTCCAGCCCAGGGCCCGGCCCCGGGCGATGATCGAAACCTTGTGGATCGGATCGGCGTCGGGCAGGGCGTGGCCGACCAGGGCGTGACCACCCTCGTGGTAGGCGATGACCCGCTTCTCGGCCTCGGAGATGATGCGCGACTTGCGCTCGGGCCCGGCCATGACCCGGTCGACCGCCTCCTCCAGCTGGGGCATGCCGATCTCGGTGAAGTCCCGGCGGGCGGTGAGGAGGGCAGCCTCGTTCAGCAGGTTGGCCAGGTCGGCGCCGGTGAAGCCGGGGGTGCGGCGGGCCAGCACATCGAGGTCGACCCCCTTGGCCAGCGGCTTGTTGCTGGCGTGGACCTTCAGGATGGCCCGGCGGCCCTCCAGGTCGGGGCGGTCGACCACGATCTGGCGGTCGAAGCGACCGGGGCGCAGCAAGGCGGGGTCGAGGATGTCGGGCCGGTTGGTGGCGGCGATGAGGATGACGCCGGCCTTGGTGTCGAAACCATCCATCTCGACGAGGAGCTGGTTGAGCGTCTGCTCACGTTCGTCGTGGCCGCCGCCCATGCCGGCGCCCCGGTGGCGGCCGACGGCGTCGATCTCGTCAACGAAAATGATCGCCGGGGCGGAGGCCTTGGCCTGCTCGAAGAGGTCGCGCACCCGGCTGGCGCCCACGCCGACGAACATCTCGACGAAGTCGGAGCCGGAGATGGAGAAGAACGGCACGCCGGCCTCGCCGGCGACCGCCCGGGCCAGGAGCGTCTTGCCGGTGCCGGGCGGGCCGAAGAGGAGCACGCCTTTGGGGATCTTGGCGCCCATGGCCAGGAACTTGGCCGGCGCTTCAAGGAACTCCTTGATTTCCTGGAGCTCCTCCACGGCCTCGTCGGCGCCGGCGACATCGGCGAAGGTGACCTTGGGCTGGTCCTTGCTGATCTGCTTGGCCTTGGCCTTGCCGAACTGCATGACCCGGCTGCCGCCGCCCTGCATGGAGTTCATGACGAACAGGAAGGCGCCGATCAGGAGCACGAACGGCAGGAACGTCTGGACGATCGTCCACCAGATCGGGTCACCCTGGTGGTCGACCTTGGTCTCGACGCCCCCTTGGCGGAGGATGTCGACCTGCTTCTCAGTGTCGCGGCTGGCGTAGTTGACCCGGAACTTGGTGCCGTCCTTCAGCTCGCCCTTAATGGCCGCGTCGCGCTCGGCGACGGTAGCGTTCTTCACCTGGCCGTCGGCCACCTTCCGCTCGAACTCGTCGAGGCGGAGTTTCTTGCGGTCTCCGTCGCCACGGAACAGCCCGCCGGCCACGATCACGACAATGAGCGCCACCGCCACCCAGAAGGGCGCGCTTCGCATGAGCTTCGGCAACCGGGTCTTCACGCTCCTAGTCTGCCTGGTGGGTGGGACAAGCGTGCCTCGGGTTGGTGGTCAGGACTCCGAACCGGCCCATATGCACACGTAGGGTAGGTTGCGATAGCGCTCGTTGACATCAAGGCCGTAGCCCACGACGAATGCCGGCGGGATGCTGAACCCGACGTAGCGCAGGCTCGGCGAGCGCTTCTGGCGGCCTTTGCGCACGAGTAACGCGCACACCTCCAGACTGGCCGGGTTGCGGGCTCTGAGGTTTTTGCGCAGGTACGACAGGGTCAGGCCGCTGTCGACGATGTCCTCCACCAGCAGGACGTGGCGGCCGGTGAGGTCGATGTCGAGATCTTTCACGATGCGAACCACCCCGCTGGTCTTGGTGGCGCTGCCGTAGGACGAGACGGCCATGAAGTCGAACTCGACGGGGAGGTCGATGGCCCGGGCCAGGTCGCTCATGAAGACAAAGGCGCCCTTGAGCACGCCGACGAGGAGCGGCGCCCGGCCGGCGTAGTCCTCGGTAATCTCCCGGCCGAGGGCGGCGATGCGCTCCTTGACCGCTTCCTCGCTGACGACGATCTCGCCCAGGTTCGGGTCGTCGAGGGCGGCCACACCTGCGACGTTACCGCCCCAGGCGAAGGGTGTTCCTCGTGCGAGCCACCCGCCGGTTCCCGCCGACGTCGGTGGCCTTGGCCTCGTTGCGGGCGACAGCGAGCACCCGCTCCACGGTGGCGGCGTCGGGCGGGTGGTCCTGGCCTTCGCTCAGCCACGTCCGTACGGCGCGACGGGCGACCGCGGGGGCAGCCGCGGCCAGAGCGCCGGCGTCGGTGGGGTCGAGCGCCGTCGCCAGGGTGTCCAGGGTGGCGGCCTCATCGCGCAGCAGCGCGGCCTGGCGGGCCAGGACCGGCACGACATCGCGCTGTGCGATGTCGTTCAACAGCGGGACAAGCTCGGCTCGGACCCGGTTGCGGCGGTGGACGGGGTCGGTGTTGGTGGGGTCGATGAACGGGGTGAGGCCCTCGCCCCGGCAGACGGCCTCGGTCTCATGCCGGCGTAGGGCGAGGATGGGGTGGCTGGGGCCCCCTGAGTAGGGAACACAGTTGGGGCGCATGCCGGCCAGGCCGTCGAGGCCGGCGCCCCGGAGCAGGTTGAGCAGGACGGTCTCGGCCTGGTCATCCGCGGTGTGACCGGTGAGGACGCCGGCGGGGAGCACGGCGTAGCGGGCGGCGCGGGCCCGGGCCTCGAGGTTGGGGCCGGGAGCGACGTCAACCGTCTCGGCTCGGAAGCGGGCGCCGAGGCGGGCGGCGGCGGCTTCGACCACCTGCGCCTCGTCGGCCGAGCCGGGGCGGAGGCCGTGGTCGACGTGGACAGCGGTGACATCGCAGCCGGCGGCGACGGCGAGGGTGAGGAGGGCGAGAGAGTCGGCGCCGCCGGAGACGGCGCAGGTGACGCCGGCGCCGGCCGGCGGGAAGGTGCAGCGGGCGAGAAGTGCCGCCCAGGGGTTCACGCGGAGGCGGCGGTGGCCTCGGTCACCCTGGACAGCCAGCGCTGGGGGTCGCGGATCTCGGCCAGGTCGGGCAGATACTCCGGGCCCCGCCAGAGCAGCTCGATGCCCTCACCGCCGGCCGCCTCAAGGGTCTCGAGGAACGCTTCGCCCTCCTGGTACTGCCGCAGCTTGGCCTCGAGGCCCACGAGCTTCTGGACCATGCGGGCCGGACCCTTGGCTTGGCGGCGGTCGTGTAGCACGCTGCTGAACCGCTCGGCGCTGGGCACCCGCTCGGTGGCGGCCCGGTCCATGATCAGGTCGCCGTGGCCTTCGAGCACGCTCATGAGGCCGCCGATGCGCTGTAGTACCACCTGCTGCTCCGGCGTGGCCAGCACGGTGACGATGCCGCCCTCGTCGAGGGGGTTGCGGCCGGCGCGGGCCTCGCCCACCGCCCGCTTCAGCGACTCGATCATGCGCTTGGGGTCGGGGTCGAAGTTGGCCAGGCTCTCGTCGACCAGGGAAAGGAAGTACGGGCGCAGCCACGGCACGCCGGTGAACTGCATGCGGTGGGTGACCTCGTGCAGCGCCAACCACAGGCGGAACTCCCGGGGCGGGAAGCTGAAGCGCTTCTCCAGGGCCAGGATGTTGGGGCCGACGTAGTAGACGAGATCCTGGTCGTCGGGGTTCTCGTTCTCGATGACCAGCATGTCGTACTGGCCCAGGACCCGGGTCGACATCCAGCCCAGGAGTGCGCCGACCTCGGCGCCGGCGATCTGGCGCCCGACGGGGGCGACTTTGGTGGCCTCCATGCGCTCGCCGAGGCGGTCGGTGAGGGGTCGGAGCAGGCGCTGGAACGAGGCCAGGTTGGCGCGGATCCAGCCGGCCCGGTCGGTGACCCGGGCGCGGGCGGGGCCGGCGAGGGACTTCAGGCCGGTCTCGGCGGTGACCAGGGCCTCGGCCTCGGCGGTGAACTCCTGGAAGTCTCCTTCGAGCGACGCGTAGTGGTACGAGTCGGCCAGCGGCTCGTGGCCCGCCACCCGGACGGCGACGCGCTCGGCGGTGTCCCAGGCGATCGCTTCCACTGCGTGACCAGACCGGCCTCCGGGGCCGGTCACGTTTTGGGGTACTTGGCCGCCACGACCTTGAAGACGTACTGGAGCACCACCGAGAGCAGGCCGAGCACGGTCATCACCACCATGATCGGTGCGATCCAGTAGGTCCACGGCTTCGCCGCCGCGAGAAGGAGAGCCAACATACCGGCGACTGTACCGGGCGGCGCCCTCAACACCGCTGCCGCCCGTCGCGGTCAGTTGCTGAGGAGCCGCCCGTCAGCGGCGGGGACCCGGCCGACGACTACGCGATCTTCTTGCCCCGCACCCGGGGAACGACCATCGGGGCATGCTGGGAGCAGAACGCCCCGTCGTTGTAGATGGACAGGATGGTGGCGCAACCGGTCTGACGGCATTGCCGCCCCGCCTTGTACGCCTTCGAGGGCCGGTCGTTCCCGGAGATCGGGTGGCCGGCGACAGATCCTTCGGACATGCCCAGCACAACCGGCCCGAGGGGAACACTATTCCGCGCCACCCTCGCATTCCTGGAGGGCCTTGGCCACCCGCTCGACGAGGCTCTCCGGGACCCGGTCGCGGCACTTCTGCCGCACGACGATCCGGAGCTCGGCCTCGAAGTCGTAGGCCTCGAAGCAGGGTGGGCAGTCGTCCAGGTGGTGCTGGATCAGGACCCGTCGTTCGTCGGTGAG
>JANMRJ010000633.1:0-2885 GCA_031370985.1 Acidimicrobiales bacterium | reverse complement strand
TTCGCGGCCAGCGCCGGCGGGTAGAACAGAATCATGACTTCCGTCAACGTGCGCTACATCGTCGATGACATCGACAGGTAGACCAGTCCCCATGACCTCCTCGATGATGCCCGCGGTGTTCTTCGGCCACGGCAGCCCGATGAATGCCATCGAACACAACCGGTACACCGAGGCGTGGCGGGCGTTCGGCGCATCGATCCCGCAGCCGCGGGCGATCCTCATGGTCTCGGCCCACTGGTACACGAACGCCACCGCGGTGACAGCCATGGCCGTTCCCCGTACGATCCACGACTTCTACGGCTTTCCCGACGAGCTCTTCTCCGTGGACTACCCGGCGCTCGGCGACCCCGAGCTGGCCGAGGAGGTAGCCGAGATCGTGAAGCCGGTTTGGGTCGGTGCCGACTACGACAGCTGGGGCCTCGACCACGGCACCTGGTCTGTGCTCCGCCACGCCTTCCCCGACGCGACCATCCCCGTGGTGCAGCTGGCCATCAACGCCATGAAACCGTTCGACTACCACCTGGACCTCGGCACCCGGCTGGCACCCCTGCGCGAGCGGGGCGTGCTCATCGCCGGCAGTGGGAACGTCGTCCATAACCTCGGCGGGATGGACTCGCGGATGGGTGACGGCAGCTTCGACTGGGCGGCACGGTTCGGCGACGCCGCCGGCGCGCTGCTCACTCACGACCCCGGTGCGCTTGCCAGCATCGAGCACCATCGGGACTTCGCCGCCGCGGCCCCGACGCCGGACCACTTCATCCCCCTCCTGTACTTCGCGGGGGTGGCCGCGGTGGCGGGGCGTCCGGCCGAGGCCATGGTCGACGGCTATGCCTACGGGTCCCTGTCGATGGCATCGTACGTGCTTGACCCGCCGGAGTCGGTCCGCCGCACCGGCTGACCGCTATTGGCGATCCGCGGGCACACAATCCCCCTCCGGGTTCCTCTTTGCGGCGCCGCGGCCACACCGGCCTTCAGTCAACAGAGAGGTGAGCGGTACTAGCGCTAACTAGAGCCACCCCTCCGAACAGCCGCGCAAGGAGCCTGGTCGTCGCGCCGATCCGCTCTCCGATGTCAGACGGCCAGTCAAGGTTCGAGCACGGCGGCGTTGACCCGCTCGGCCCGTCGGAGGTTCCGGTGGGCGAAGACGGCCTGGGCTGCCAAGGCGAGGATGACGCCGACGACCAGGGGATGGATGCGCAGGGCGACGCCCATGGCGAGGATGATGCCGGGCACGAACCAGAGCCAGAAGAGCCGGGCCCAGATCCGGCTGCGCTGGAAGCGGGCGTAGGCGACAGCCAACCGTGCATCGGCCTGATCGTCGACGGGCATGCCGAGCCGGACCAGCCGGCGCAGGTGCGATCGCCGGCGGCGGGGGAGCGACGCCCACGCCGTCAGGAACTCGTCGTCGGTGGGGATGTCGGCGGCCACGGGCCAGATTGTGACACCGCGGCGCGGTTCCGGGCCGGCATGGTCGGGTGTAACGCGACGTTCATCATTCGAGAACATCGGTGACACAGCGCCGCAATACGGTCCCCGATGACGATGAGCGTCACCAAGGTTCTCCTCGACGTACTCGTCGTCCTCCTCGCCGCGAAGGCCGCGGCCGAGGTCGCCGAGCGGGTGAAGGTGCCGGCGGTGGTCGGCGAGATCCTCGCCGGCATCCTCATCGGCCCCTCTCTCCTCGGTCTGGTGCACGGTGAGGACGTCTTGCGCGTCCTCGGGGAGCTCGGGGTGATCCTCCTGCTCCTCGAAGTCGGCATGGAGATGGATCTCCGGCAGATGGCCGCGGTCGGCCGGGCATCGCTCGCGGTGGCGACCGTCGGCGTCGTCGTCCCGTTCGCCGGCGGCTATGTGGTCGCCTTGGCGCTCGGACTGCACGGCAACGAGGTCCTGTTCGTGTCGGCCGCCCTCACCGCGACCAGCGTCGGTATCACTGCCCGTGTATTCGGTGACCTCCGCGCTCTCGCGTCGGTCGAGGCCCGCACCGTCCTCGGCGCCGCCGTGGCCGACGATGTCATGGGCCTGGTGATCCTGACCGTTGTCGTCCGGATCGCGTCGGAGGGAAGCGTGTCGGCCCTGGCCGTGGCTGGGATCGTGCTCGTGGCTGTGGGCTTCCTCACAGTCACCGCCGCCCTCGGCATCCGCCTCGCCCCGCCGACCTTTGCCTTCGTCGCTCGGGCGAGCCGGTCCAGCGGCACGCTCGTCGCCATGGGCCTGGCCTTTACCCTCGCAGCTTCCCTCCTGAGACTGGGAAGCCGTTCGAGGAGGAACCGGCGGGCTTCGCGCTCGTCGAGACCGGCTTCTGCCGGGCCAAGCATGCCGCCCACGTCGTGTCGACGAACTTCGCCATCTTCCGGCATTGGTTTCGTCGCCTTCTTCGCGGTGGGTTTCGCCTTCATGTTCGGTGGGTTTAGCTTCCCGGGCGTGTTCGGCATGGACAACCCTGTTGGCGGCGCGCTCATCGGCTCCGGCGACGCCGTCTTTTTGTGGAAGGGCGGCTTCTTCCTCGGCGGGAAGGCGTACGACGTCAGCGTCCTGGCCTTCTTCCTTTACATGGTGGCTTTCATGGACACCGTCGCCACAATCCCCACCAAGGCCATGGCCGAGCGGTGGAAGTGGAAAGGCGTTCGTCCACTCGCCGACTCTTCTGTGGGGCGATCTACTACCCGTTGTTCGGTGCGTGGACCTGGGGTGGTGGCTGGCTGGCCCGTCTCGGCGCCAGTGCCGACCTCGGTCACGGCTATGTCGACTTCGCCGGCTCCGGCGTGGTGCATGCCGTTGGCGGTGTCGCCGGACTGGCCGGTGCCATCATCCTCGGACCGCGCATCGGCAAGAACAACAAGGACGGTTCGGCCAACACTCTCGCCGGCCACCACCTTCCGATG
>JANMRJ010000629.1:0-4803 GCA_031370985.1 Acidimicrobiales bacterium | reverse complement strand
GTCCATTTGCCGCCGTCGCCGCTCCGGTTTCCACCAGCCACCGGATCTCTGTGCCGACGCCCGACGGGGACTCGTCCCGTTCATCGCCCGTTCTTCGTGATGTCGGCGGAGGATAGGCGCGACCCCGCCCGAGCGTCAAGCCCGATCCACGCCGGCGACTGCGCCTGCCCTCGGCTCGAAGCCGGCGCACGTATCGACGGGTAAGCGCGGGTAGCGCGGGAACCGGCCGTCTGTCCTGGATCGCTCGCAGAGCACGAACCCCGAGCCGCGTCCGCTGACGATCAGGCGGGCCTGGACACACCGGGCGCAGAGACCTGCGCTCGCTGGAATCGTCGGCGCCTGGGTCGGTCCGGTCACCACCGCCAACCCGGGATCGACTCCACCTCCGCGGCCTGGTCCGGGTCGATCGTCCCGTCGCGAAACCGGGCACGGTAGGTCGTTTCCCAGACCGCGAGCGGGAAGCCATCGAGCGAGGCTCCCGGCTCGAACGGCAACGATCCGCCCTCGTCGAGCGCCCGCCGGGCGTACCACGCACCCGCCTCGAAGAATTGGTCGATCACGACCCAGCCATCGGGGCCGTCGCGGCGCAGCGACTCCTTGCACACAAAGCACCACGACCAGTCCTGGCCCGGCTCGAGGGTCCGCATCAGCGGATGACCTGTCTCGACGAAGTGCGCGCTGGCGTGCTTGTTCGGGCTCGAGTCGCAGCAGCCTGTCCGGCCACAGATCAGGCACTGGCGGAGGTTCAGCCAGGTGCCGCCGACCGGGGCGCACGACTCGCAGAACGAGGCCCCCAAGCCGACGTCGGCGATCCGGTCGAGGTGGGGGCATGTGGCGCGCATCGACGCACAGTACATCGCACGTTGATTCAGCCGGGCGGTTCGGCGGTCACCCCGGAGTCACCGCAGGCAGTCGTACCGGTCAGGAGCCAGCCCCCGTGACCGTCGGCCTCGAACGACAGGACGGCAACGACTAACCCGGCACGCACGACGCGGACGCTCCACGAGGCTCCGCCCGCCAGATACCCGGCGCGCTCGACGACGTCGCCGGGTCGAAGTCCCCGGAGCTCGCGGCGCGCCACGTCGAGCAGGGCGCCGCGCGGTCCCCGCGCATCGGCACCGTAATCGATCGTTCCCGCGGTCCCGGACGAACCCCCGCAGGAGAGGTCCCTGGAAACATAGTGACCGGCCGGGTCGATGACCTCGAGCGGTGCGCGAGCATCCCCGCAGCCGATCGCATATCGACCCGGCTCGGCGGCAACGACGATCTCCGTCTCGACCTGCTCGACCTGCGCGTCGGTGACCGACTCGCCGGTGGTCCGCTCGAGGACCACGTCGAGGGCCGATCGAAACGGATTCCGGATCAGGACGTGGACCCCGTCCGCCCGGGCGACGACGAGCGAGACATCGACGAACGCCTCTCCGCCCTGGCAGGTCAGCACGAGCCGATCCGACGTCGGCGTCGCCGACGCGGCCGACGGGCTACGGGACGGCGATGTGGTCACGGTGACGGTCCCTGCGACGGCCGATGGCGGCGCCGAGGGGCCGGCGGATCGAGCAGTCTGGTCCGGCACCGGCGAACCGCAGCCGGCGATGGCGAGCAACCCCGCGAGCCCAGCCACCGCGAGTCGGACCCGGACCAGCGGCCATCGTCCGGTCATCGACCGCCAGGCTCGGCCACGGATCCGGTGATCCACGGTGCGTTGGCCGGTGCAGGAGGGATCCGCTGAGGGCGCGATCATGGAATGCTTCCTCTCGTTGTCATCATCACAAACCTGGGACCGTTCGGCGTCCGCCGGTACGGCTCCATGAGCCGCTAGGGCCGGGCGGTCGGGACCAGCTCCCAGACCGCGGGCCCGCTGGCGCCGGCCGCCGCCGTCGGTTGCCAGCCGACCGCGAGGATGCGCCCGTCGGCGCCGGCGATCACGTCGTTGACGAGCCCACCGCTCATGTCGCCGGCGTTCAGCGGCCACCAGGTGATGCCGTCGCTCGATCCCCAGACGACGACGTTCAGGCTGTCGGTGCGCGTCGGCGCCAGGCCGATCGCGATGAGCGCGCCGCGGAACTCGACCATCTCCTGGAGCGAGGCGGTCGGCGCCTGCCCGGCGGCAGGAAACGCTCCGCTCGTCCATTCCGCGCCGTTCGTCGCCCAGCTCGCGGGCCCGACCGCGCTCAGGCGCGAGCCGACGATGACCGCGCCGGCTCCGTCCGAGCGGGACCTGCCGGCGAGCGCGCTCGCCCCGGCCGCGGCGGGCAGGGGCGCGGCACCCCAGGTGACGCCGTCCTTCGACTCCCACAGCCGAGCGACTCCGAATCCCACGCCACCCGGCGGCGGACCGTCGCCATAGGCGCTGAGCCGCCCGGCCAGCTCCGTGATCCCTCGGATGAACGCCGGGGCTGCATCCTGTCCGCCCGACACGCCCTTTGCGTCGGGCAGCTCCACGGGATTCCAGAAGTCCTGATCGAATCGCCAGACGGCGGCGTCGATCCCCATCCCGCCGCCCGCGAAGACGCCCTGGCTCGTTGCGGCCACCGTCGCGACCTCCGCATTCGATGGAAGGCCCGGGACCGGTGTCCAGGTTCGCCCGTCGGTGGACGTGCGGACCTCGACGACGTCACCGCCACCGATCCCGAACAGGCGATCGCCGCCATCGGCAAGACCGGTCAGGCGGTAGCCATTGGTCGCGACCGGCTGCCACGTCCGGGCATCCGCCGACGACCACAGGTAGCTCGTCGCCTGCTGGTCGTCGAAGCCCAGCAGGAACCACTGCCCGTTGAACTCGACGATGGACCGAAGCGTGGTCGAGGACGGCGCTCCAAGCGCGGCCGGACCGGCCGCCAACGTCCAGGATGCATCGACGACGGGCGGCGGCACGTCCGTGCCCGTGAGGAGCGCCATCGTCGTCACCACGAACGTCTCGCGGCACCGGCGCTGGAGCGACGCGCGGTCCCCGAAGAACTCGGCGTCGGCGCTGATCGCCTGGCAGCCGGCCGCCGCCGGGTCCCCGAAATGGCCCGTGAACCGCGCGAAGCGGCCGCCGACCGGCTGCCCGCCGGGCGAATCCGGGCTCACCGACGGCCGGTCGAGCGGCACGTCGCCGTTGTGGGCGTAGGCGAGAAGCGGAGCGTCGCCTCCTGCGCGAGCCGCGATGAACGTTCCGGAGGGGCAGCTGAGCCATTGCGGCTCCCAACCGGGGCAGACGGTGCTGCCATCGCCGACCGGGATGTAGCCGACGAGCTCGAGATTGGTGGAGCCGAAGCAGCGGAGACCCCACGCGCCGCCGTTCGCGGAGAGCTGTTCGACGGACGCGGCGGCGGCGCATGGCGGCGGCCCGGACGAGGTGGCGGATGGCGCGACCGCCGGATCGGATGACCGCTCCGTGGCGGGAGAACGGTCGTTCGACGGCCGCGCGTCGGCGGTCGGACCAGGGGTGACCGCCACGGCCAGATCCCTCGGCCCCTCCAGCCTGCGGATCAACTCGCCGCCGACGGCGAGGGCTCCGAGGGCGAGCAGGGCGAGCAGGGCGGCGATGGCCACCAGGCGCAGGGGTGTCAGGCCCAGCCGGCCCGCGACGGCGCGCACGGGCGGACGTTCCGCCGACGCGGGATGTCGCTGCGGGACCGGGAGACGAGCGATCCGCGTGGCGTCGGCGACGATGAGGGAGGCCCGGCGCGGACACGTGGCACAGCTCGCGAGGTGTCGATCCACGTCGTGCTGCTCGTCGCGCTCCAGCTCGAAGTCGACGCGCGCCGCGACGAGCAGCAGGCAGCGCTCGTGCGCGTTCATTCGGCTTCCTCCGCGGCGAGGTGACGCCGGAGCGTGATCCGCGCGCGCGACATCAGGGTCCGGGTCGCGATATCCGACCGGCCGATCGCCGCGGCGATGTCCCGACCACTGAATCCGGCACCGGACATGACAAGCGCGACCCTGGCGGGCGGCGGCAGTCGGTCGAGGGCGCGTTCCATGGCGTCGTTCTGCTCGCGTCTCAGGAATCCCGTCTCGGGTGAGACCGATGTCGACCGCGCCTCCGCGGCGCCGTACTGCGAGATCCAGCGGAGGGCGATCGTCGCCCGCCGGCCTCGGCTGATCGCGAGGTTCGACGCGACCCGGTAGAGCCAGGCACGAACGTTGTCCGGAACCCGGCCCTGGCGCACCTCCGTCGTCAACCGAAGGAACGCCTCCTGGAGGAGGTCCTCGGCCGCGGCGGGGTCCCGGGTGCTCCGGGCGAGAAAGCCGAACAGCTCGCCATGGAGCGCCGTCCAGGTCGCATCGACGAAGGCGTCGACGTTCCCGCCGATCACCACCGGTCGCGGGATCAGGTCGGGATCGAGAGGATCGGCTGCGGGATCCATGCCACCACCACGTCCGGCCGCGCCGAATGTTGCGGTCCGGGCGCCGTTCGACGTCGCAGCATCATGGTGGATCTCCCGCCCGACGCGCGGCGCTCCGATCTGCGCCGGCCCCGAAGGTGCTCGGACCACGTACCATCGGACCGGGACCAGCGCCTACCGCCGGCTGCGGATCACGAGGAACGAATCGAGGATGACCGACGACGACGGCCCTTCCCCCGCCCGCCGCCCGTCGCGGCGGGCGCCTGCCCCGGGCTCCCGCGCCGCCGACGCCGCGGCCGCCGGGCCGGCTCCGGAGGGAGCCATCGTCCCCGGCAACCAGGCGGAGCCGGGGCCGGCCAACGCCCGTTGGCGGGCGCTGATCGCCGAGGGTGGACCCATCCTCGCCGACGGGGCGATGGGCACGATGCTCTTCGCGTCCGGCCTCCAGTTCGGCGACCCGCCGGAGGCCTGG
>JANMRJ010000617.1:0-7228 GCA_031370985.1 Acidimicrobiales bacterium | reverse complement strand
CTAGTGTCCCGCGCCAGAATCGGCTTGAGTCTTGCGGACCGCCTTGGCCAGAATCTGGTCGGCGGTCTTGACCCAGCAGAACGGCGTCGCCCCGGCATTCCATTCCCGGGTGAACCGCTCGATCGCCGCGGTCAGGGCCCGGGTGCTCTCGAAGGTGCCGCGCCGGATCGCCTGGCGGGTGAGGATGCCGAACCACGTCTCAACCTGGTTCATCCACGACGCCGAGGTCGGGGTGAAATGGAACGAGAAGCGAGGGTGACCAGCCAGCCAGCGCTGGACGTCGGGGGTCTTGTGGGTGCTGACGTTGTCGAGCACCACATGGACCTCGCCGCGGGGATAGGCGCGAGCGAGCCGGCGCAGGAAGGCGAGGAAGTCGGCCCCGGTGTGACGGGCGCGGGTCTCGTGGGTCACGGCGCCCGTGCCGACCTCGAGCGCGGCGAACAGGCTGAGCGTCCCATTGCGCTTGTAATCGTGAGTGTGGCGCTCGACCTGGCCGGGCCGCAGCGGGAGCATCGGCTGGGTCCGATCGAGGGCCTGGATCTGGGTCTTCTCGTCGACCGACAGGACGATCGCGCGGTCGGGCGGGGCGAGATACAGCCCGACGACGTCGGTCACCTTGGCGACGAGCTCGGGATCGCGGCTGAACTTGAACGTCTCGGTCCGGTGCGGCTTGAGGCGGCCTTCCGCCCACACCCGGGCGACGGTCGAGGCGCTCACCCCGACCCGCTTCGCCAGGCGCCGGGTGCTCCAGTGGGTCGTGCCCTCGGGTTGGCTCAGGGTGGTGGCCAGGATTCGCTCCCGGAGGTCGCGCCCGTAGACCCGCGGCCGGCCCGGATGGGGCGCATCGGCCAAGCCTGCGAGGCCCTGCTCCTTGAACCGCCGACGCCACAGCAGGACGGTCGGGACCGACACCCCGAGCTCGTCGGCGATCTCGACATGGGCGGCACCCTCGGCCGCGCGCAGGATGATCCGAGCACGCATCACGGTGCGCTGCTCGGTCGTGCCCGCCCGGGTCATCGACCGGAGGGCTTCAGCTTCGGTCTCACTCACAGCCAACGGAGGTGCGGGATGAGCAGCCATGCCTCGGACAGTACGCCAGTCCGATGCAAGAATCAAGCTCATTACGCGTCACTACACTAGCTCACCGCGCCGAAGCGCCGCTCCATGATCGCCACGGCGCGCGGCGTCTCTCCGATCCGCTCGAAGGTCGACACCCGAGCGTCATCAGCCAGACGTTGGGCGCGTTCGGCCACCCGCTCGTCCAGGGCGTTCGGGCTGGTGGCGTCAACCCGCTGCTCCTCGTCCGGGCTCAACGGAACGAGCTTGTCGGACATCGACCAGAGCCGGTCAACCTGCTCGACGAACCGATCCCAGTCGGCCTGGGACTCGGCCAGGAGAGCGGGCCGACCGCCGAGGTAGCGCGCTTCGAGCTGTTCGCGCGCGTCCTCCTCGACGAATGTGACCACGAGCAGGCTCGCGACGACGCCGCGCCAGAGCCGCCAGGCTGCCGTTTGCTCCGCCTGGTGGGCCACCCACTCGTCCGGCTCGAGATCGCCCTCGCGCGGGCCGCCGAGCAGGCTGCCCATCCAGTAGAACGCGGCCGCTGCCCGGAGTCCCTCGTGCTCGGCCATCGCCAACGTCTCAGTGTTGATCCGCAGGAACAGGATGAAGCGGAAGATCGCGTCGCCGACCGCGCGGCGGATCGCCGCCGCGACCGTCTCACGCGGCTGGCCTTTCAGCGCGGCCCGGACGCTCGCCTCCGTGTTCGCGGCAATCCTGCTCATTGGGGCGGACTCGACCGGCGCCTCTGCGACGGCGCGGGCGTAGGCGTCGATGCTTGCGTACTCCTGGGCTTCGGCCAGGACGCGGAGGACGACCTCGAGCGGCTGGAGCGACGACTCGAGGGCCGCCACCCGGCGGGCATCGGTCATGCGGTGTCGAGCAGTGCCGGACCGAGGCCGTCGGTCGGATCCGGCGGGCGCGAGCGGGCCATCGACTCGAGGAGCTCGATCCGGGTCTGGAGGTCGCCGGTCTCGAGCAGCTTGGCGCCGGCGAGGCCGGCGCTGATCAGGGTCCGGCAGCGGGCCAGCGAGTTGTCGAGGGCGAGAGCATCGAACACGGCGATCTCGAGCAGGCGGGTGATCGACTCGGTGGTCGAGAGCCCGGTGAAGTCGTAGGCGCCCGCGACGGCTCGCTCGCGCCTTCGTCGGACTCCGCCGAGCCGTTGGGCGTCGGCCATTTCCTCGGTCGTGGCCGGGTTGTGCCAGAAGCAGAACGCGGCCTCGCGCATCGGGGTCGCTCGGCACAGCCTGCCGTCGGGCTTCTCGAAGGTGCAGCCGCGCCCTACCACGGCCTAGCTCTGGTAGCGGTGCGAGGATTGGTAGGCGCGCACGATCCGGCCATCGTGTCGGCCGGCTTCAGCCATCGACCCGCTCCGCCTGTTCCCCGGTGAACGCCTCCCAGCGGGCGAGGCTGACGTCGCAATAGCGGGGGTCGAGCTCGAGGCCGAGGCAGGTCCGCCCCGTACGTTCCGCGGCGATCAAGGTGCTGCCGGCACCGAGGAACAGGTCGAGGACGAGGTCTCCCTCGCGAGAGCTGTTGCTGATCGCGCGTTCCATCAAGGGAAGGGGCTTCATGACCGGGTGCAGGGGTGCCTCGGCGGGCCTCGCGATCGTCCAGACATCGGCCTGGTCGCGGTCGCCGCACCAATAGTGGGCGGAGCCCTCGCGCCAGCCGAACCAGATCGGCTCGTACGATCGCTGGTAGTCCGCTCGCCCGAGGACGAACCGATCCTTGGCCCAGATGATCGTGTCCGACCAGTGGCCGCCCACCTCGGCGAAGACTCGGGAGACGAGCGGCAGCTCCTTGCTCGACATCGCGCAGTAGATCGCGCCGTCGACTGACTCCAGCAGGAGCCGGATCCACGCCCGGCAGAAGGTTTCCCAGGCGACCGGGTCGAGCGCGTCGTTGGCGATCCGCCGGCGACGGGAGGACCGTGGCTGGCCGCCGTGGTCGCCGAGGCTGACGTTGTACGGCGGATCGGTGAATGCCATCGCCGGACGTCGCCCGCCGAGCAGCCGCTCGACATCCGCGGCCACCGTCGCGTCGCCGCAGACGAGGCGGTGGTCACCGAGCCGCCACAGCTCGCCCGGCTTCGTCCGCGGCTCGCGGGTTGCAGCATCGAGAGCCGTCTCGAGGTCGAACGTCTCCGGCCGTTCGCGGCGCTCCCGCCGGTCGAGACCTTTCAAGAGCTTCGCCACCTCGTCGTCGTCGAAGCCCGACAGCGTCAGGTCGACCCGATCGGTCGTCCTGAGGTCGGCGAGCAACCGGGCCAGGAGCTGCTCGTGCTCCTGCGCGATGGGATCCGGGATCTCGGTGGGGACGTCCGCCTGGCGGTCGACGACGCCGGCGCCGGCGTTGCCAACTTCGGGCCCATCATCGAACTCCAGCCGGACTTCGTGAAGCTCGACATCAGCCTCGTCCGGCGGGTCAACGCCAACCTCGGCCGACAGGCCCTCGTCGTCGCGATGAACCATTTCGCCCGGACGTCCGGTTGCCGCCTGATCGCAGAGGGCGTCGAGACCGAGCCGGAGGCCGCGACGTTGTTGGCGCTCGGCGTGGAATACGCCCAAGGCTACCTCTTCGGGAAGCCTTATCCGGCGGACGACGACGGTCAACGCCGAACGCCAACGCCTTCCTCTCGATGGCGATCCCCGCGGTCATCGGCTGGGGATGCGCCCGGGGCGACGACCGCTTCGAGCTGACCGGCGTGCGGCGGATTGCGGTGGCGGACCTGGCGCTGACCCTGGTCGCATCGGCCGTGATCGCCGCGCTGCCCTGATCCTTCGCCAGGCGGGCCTGGCCGAGGCCGGGCCCGTCGCGGCCCGGGCGACGCTGACCTACCTCGGCTTCCTGCTCATCTCGGTGCCGTTCACGGGCTGGCGGCTCGCGCTCGTGGCTCCTGTGGCACCGCAAGATCGCCTGCGGCCCGCCGTCCTCTGCCTGAGGCACGTGCCGGTCGGTCGGCGCGTGCCCCCGATCCGAACCCTGGTCTTGAGATCGCGGCTTGACCACCGCCCTACCATCGGGTGACCGGGGCTTCGCCACGGAAGAAGGCGGACATGCCATCACGGCGGATCGCGACTCCGCGATCGGTCAAGATCGGGGTCTCTGCGGCGCCCGCACTCTACCGAGTGCTCGATTCCTCGCCGAGCCCGGTCGTCGCCGTCGATCCGCTTGGCGTCATCACGTATGTCAACCCGCAGCTCGGGACGACCTTCGGCTATGAGCGGGACGAGCTGCTCGGCCAACCAGTCGAGCTGCTCTTGCCATCGCGGGTGAGTGCTGTCCACGTTGCCCATCGCGACGATTTCTTCGCGAATCCCGTGGCCCGCCATCTCGGGATCGGTCGCGACCTCGCCGGCCGGCGCAAGGATGGCAGCGAGTTCCCGGTCGAAGCCAGCCTCTCCCCGGTCGAGACCGAGAAGGGGCTCCAGGTCATCGCCCAGGTCATCGACATCACCGCCCGCAAGACGGCGGAGGCCGCCCTCCTCCAGTCGCAGAAGCTCGAGTCGATCGGGCGACTGGCGGGCGGGATCGCCCACGACTTCAACAACCTGCTCTTCGCGATCCACGGCTTCGCCGAGCTGCTCGATCAGGACCTCGGGCCGGAGGCGCACGCTCCGCTCGATCTCGATGGATCGCGTCAGAACGTCCGGGCCATCCTCGATGCTGCCGAGCGAGCGACACGGCTGACCGCCCAACTCCTCGCCTTCAGCCGTCAACAGGTGATCCGTCCGAAGGTGCTCGACATCAACATCGCGATCGATGGTCTTGAACCGATGGTGCGTCAGCTCATCGGCGAAAACGCCCGGCTCGTCCTCAGGCTCGATCGTGCGGCTGGTCACCTCCGGGCCGACCCTGGCCAGCTCGACCAGATCCTCGTCAACCTCGTCGTCAACGCCCGGGACGCGATGCCCGGCGGCGGAACCGTGACGATCGAGACCTCGAACGTCGTGCTCGGCGAGCCGGACGCGATCGAGCACGTCGACGTGACGCCCGGCCCATACGTCCTGGTCATGGTCAGCGACACGGGGGTCGGGATGGATCGTGCGACGCGCGAGCGGATCTTCGACCCGTTCTTCACGACAAAAGCTCGCGCCAAGGGCACCGGCTTGGGGCTCGCGACGGTCTATGGGATCGTCCGTCAGGCCGGCGGCCACATCTGGCCCGATTCCGAGCCCGGCCATGGGGCGACGTTCAAGGTGTACTTCCCGCGCGTCGAGGCAGCGGTGGAGAAGGAGGGCTCGACTCCTCTCCGGGCCGCCACGCCGGGGCACGGCACGATCCTTGTGGTCGTGGACGAGCCCGCCGTCCGCGACATGACGACGCAGCTCCTAACCCGCGCGGGCTACAAGGTGATCGCAGTCGCCGATGGTACCGAGGCGATCGCCCGGGTCAGCCGGCTCGCCGGATCGATCGATGTGCTGATCACCGACGTCATCATGCCGAACATGTCGGGCATCGAGCTCGCGGATTGGATCATGGATCGCTATCCACACGTCGGGGTCGTGCTCCTCTCCGCGTACACGGCCCAGACGCTCAACCTCGACCGAGTCATGGCGCGTGGCGCGATGTTCGTGTCAAAGCCCGTTAGCTCTCGTCTCCTCGTTGATACGGTTCAGCAAGCCCTAGCTGTCGTCACCAGGGACGTAGTTGACAAGTGAGAGCCCCCAGTCACGGTACGGGGTGTTGAGGGCCGTGTAGGCGTTCGACCCCACGATCGGATCGTGCGCTTCAACTGCTGCGGCGACTTCGCTCAACGATCTCGATCTCACGACTGCTGCCACGAAACGTACAGAGGCGAGGACGACGGCGTCGAGCGAGAATCGCGTGTGCGACATCCCGGCACGAGACGTTCGAGCGGCGGCCGGCGCGCAGGCAGCTCAGGATCGGCTCTACGCTGACACGCGCTGACCGCCACTGTCTCGTCGAGACGCGCATGCGGGTTTCGTCGCGCACCGGCGTCGGGTGCGCCGATCAGCACCTCGCGGCGGCTGCGCGGTAACACCGCCGGCGGCCCGATCGGAGAATGCACGAAGGCCCGTTTGCAAAACCCTCAGACAACCGGCACGGCCAATGCGTGGCGGTCCCACATCCACGTGTCGTGACCAATGGGAACACTTGACACCAGCTTTGGGCTGGGTTCGTACGTGTTCAGCAACGATCCGGAGCAGTGCCGTTCGCGCAGGTCGTGAGGGCGACCAGGCCGGTGCCCGTCGCGGCGTCGACGACGTAGACCTCGGTGTTCGGGTCCCTGCCCTCCGTACCGGCGAACGCGATCATGGTCCCGTCGGGCGAGATGTCGGGGAACAGCGCGCGGCCGCCGAGCCTGGTCAGCTGCGCCTGCTTCGTGCCGTCCGCCTGCATCGTCCAGCTGCGGCGGCATCGAACTCCGCCGCTACGTGCTGAGCCCTCGCATCGACTACCCGCCACAAAGGTGTGGCGGGTAGTGGTCGCAAGGTCGCCCTGCTACGGGTGATCTACCAGGTCTCTTACTTCGCGGGTGACGACGACTTCCTCGTCCGGACGGTGTTCTCGAAACGTTGGAAGGCTTCACTTTCGACGAGCCCTGGGCCGGACGACGTCACCCGATTTCAGATCACCGCCGGGGGTGTCGGTCACCACGGCGGAAGCGAATCTGACCGCGATCAGGTCGAGGCCGCCTGGGACCGAGACGGGTGACATTCCCCTACGCTGACTGATGACGGCGCGATGGACCTTCCGCGGATGCTGACCGACCTGCGCGCCCACTTCGGAGACCTTGCCCGTCGGCTATTCGGGAGCCGGTCCGTCGACTACGGGTGCGAATACTGCGCGGACGATGGCAATCGCCTTTTCGGCCATGTCACGCAGGTCGCGGCGGATGATGACCGCGGCTTCATCCTGCTGCGATGTCCTCGGTGCGGAGCCTTGTACGAGAACACCGCTGGTGGGTTCGATGAAACCCGCCGCCTGACCGAGTCCGAGGCACGTCGGGCGTTTCCGACTTGGTCTCCATCGGATGACATTCCCGCACACTGACTGAGTTGGTGTCCCTAGAGTTGGTGTAACAGCAGACCCGGCCAGCGAACGAGCTGGCCACCGAGTCATCCTCACGACGTTGGAGTTGCAACCGACGTCGAAGAGGTGAACCCGATGGCCGACGACAGGATGGCCGCCCTCGAAT
>JANMRJ010000616.1:0-1131 GCA_031370985.1 Acidimicrobiales bacterium | reverse complement strand
GTGACGCCGGTGGCCAGCGGGATCATCTCCGGCTTCGGCGCCCACGGCTACCGGCTGGCGGTGGAGGCTGTGGGACTGTTGCTTCTATGAAGCCCATGGACGTGGGGATACGCATCGCCCGGCTGCGCCAAGCCTTCGAGGGGGCAGGCTGCGACGCGTTGCTCGTCAGCCGACCGGTCAACATCCGCTACCTGACGGGGTTTACAGGGTCGGCGGCGTTGCTGGCGGTGCTGCCCGACGAGGTGGTTTTCGTCACCGACGGTCGCTACCGCGACCCGTCCGCAATGGAATTGAGCGAGGCCGGCGTTGATGCGCGGATCGAGATCGGCCTGACCGGAGACAGCCAGCGGGACCACCTCCAGGCGGCGACCGCAGGCATCGCCCGCCTGGGGCTTGAAGCCCGTGCCGTCACCTGGGCAGCCAAGCGGCGATATGGAGCCGATTGGTTCCCGGCCATCGAGCTGATCGCCACCGAGGGCCTGGTCGAGGAGCTGCGCAAGGTCAAGGACGCCGGCGAGGTGGAGCGCATGGCCGCGGCGGCTCGGATTGCCGATGAGGCGCTGGCGCGGGTCCGCCACCGCCTGGGCGAAAGCCCGACCGAGCAGGAGTTCGCTCTCGAGCTCGATGTCGAGATGCGCCGGGGCGGTGCCACGGCGCCTTCGTTCGAGACGATCGTCGCCTCCGGCCCCAATGGCGCCAAGCCCCACCACCGCCCGAGCAGCCGGCGCATCGGCGCCGGCGAGCTGATCGTGATCGACTTCGGGGCCATCGTTGATGGCTACTGCTCCGACATGACGCGGACCCTGTGTGTGGGGGAGCCGGCGTCGGCCACCGCCCGGCGCATGGTTGAGGTCGTGGTGGCCAGCCAGCAGGCCGGCGTGGAGGCGGTCCGGGCCGGCGTGGTGGCCAAGGGCGTGGACGAGGTCTGCCGGAACGTCATTGCGGAGGCGGGCTGGGCCGATGCCTTCCTGCACGGCACCGGGCACGGGGTCGGTCTGGAGATCCACGAGGACCCACGGGTGTCCTCGGCGTCGACCGATACCCTGGTGGGTCGGGCTCCGCTCGAGATGTTTCCCACCACGATCGGCCTCACCCCGGACGGGGAACTGGCCTTCGTCGCCAATTCCGATT
>JANMRJ010000612.1:0-2471 GCA_031370985.1 Acidimicrobiales bacterium | reverse complement strand
CGATCACCTCGTCTTCCTTGCAGCCGGTGCGCGGCCCTGACCCGGCGGGCCAAGAAGGCGAGCGGCTGTCGGCTGTTGTCGTCCGCTTCAGCTAGTCACGGCGCCGCTACGAGCGCCAGGGGCGTCCTGGTGGAGGAGCCGGCGCTGGAACGGGCCGAGCGGGAGTGCCTGGCCGACGAGGACGCCCGTCATCGCCGTCGCCTGCGGGAGGAGGAGCGCCGGGCCGAGGGCGACATCGAGTTCCACGGTGCGTTGGCCCGGGCCATCACCGAGCTGTTCCCTGGATGTCCGCTGGCCCGGGCCGAGGCTATCGCCCGCCATGCCAGCGCCCGCCACAGTGGTCGCGTCGGCCGCAGCGCAGCTGGGCGCGCCCTCGACCCCGAGGCGTCACCCTTGCCGTGGTCGCCTCGGTCCGCCACCTGGATACGTCCTACGACGGGCTTGCTGATGTCGGGCGCTTCCCGAGCCGACGCCCGGCGCCAGGTCGCCAGGAGGTCAGCGCCGTGGTCGATGCCTGGAGGTGAGCCGTCGTTCGGTGACGCCTTCGCCGGGTCGAGGAGCGAGCCTTGACATCACGAACGCACGTTCGATAGACTGCGCTTGGCAGTTCCTCGGAGCTCACGCTCTCCATGTCTGGTCCCCTCGGTTGAGGGAGTGGTTCGTGGCGGTTGTCGTTGATGTCACTGATGCGCTGGTCGGGGTGATCGACGAGTTGGTCAGGCTCGATCCGCTACGCCTGGCCGACGGCGAGACCATCGAGGCCCTCCACCGCCAGCTGAACCGGCTGGAGGCCGTGACCACCCGGGCCGTCGCCGGCTTCGATGCCGGACGGAGTTGGGAGGATTCCGGCGCCCGGACTGCGTCGGCCTGGGTGTCATCGCGCTGCCATGTGCCGCTGGTGTCGGCTCGCCGGCGGGTGAAGCTGGGTCGGACCCTGCGCCACATGTCGGAGGTGGAGGCGGCGTGGCTGGCCGGCGACGTTGGCGAAGCCCATGCCGGGATGTTGGCGTCGGTCCGCACGCCGGCCACGGAGCCGAGCTTCGAGCGGGACGAGGCCATGCTGGTCGGACTGGCGCGGGACCTCCGCTTCGGTGACTTTGCTCGGGCTCTCGCGTACTGGGCCCAGCGGGCTGACCCGGCCGGCACGGAGAAGTCGGCCGAGGCCCAGCACGAGGGTCGCAGCTTGCGTCTGTCCCAGACCTTTGGTGGCGCCTGGGTCCTTCACGGAATGTTCGATCCTATCAACGGGTCCGTCCTGGCCACAGTCCTCAAGAAGATCGAGCAGGAGCTGTTCGAGGCAGACTGGGCCGAGGCCAAGGACCGGGTGGGCGAGAAGGTCTGTGTAGGTGACCTGGTTCGCACGCCGGCCCAGCGCCGGGCCGACGCCCTGATCGAGATGGCTCGTCGATCGATGGCAACCGGCCCGGGATCTCGCCTGCCCGAGCCGCTCTTCACCGTGCTGGTGGGCTATGAGACCTTCGCTGGGCGCATCTGTGAACTGGCCAACCAGACGGTGGTGGCTCCCGGGGCGCTGGTGCGGTGGTTGGACACGGCCTGGGTGGAGCGGGTGGTCTTCGACGCACCGAGCCGGGTCAGCGATGTCGGTGTCCGCAGGCGCCTCTTCGTCGGGGCCACCCGGCGGGGCGTCGAGGTCCGAGATCAGCAGTGCTTTCACCAGCACTGCGATGCGCCGGCGGAGGACTGCGAGGTAGATCACGTGGTCCCTTGGTCGGGAGGAGGACCGACCACCCAGGAGAACGGCCGGGTGGCCTGTGGCTTTCATAACCGGGAGCGGCACACTCAGCGGCCACCGCCGACGGCGGCGCGAGGGCGGTGACGTACCTCAAGCTTCCGAGTGCCCGGACTCGTTCCGGTCTATTCGGCGCGTCCCTCACCATGGTCGTGTCCGGCGCCGCCGAGACGCGCATCGCGACGCGCGATGTTCGACGAGTTCATCCGCCGCGCGCTGACCTGAGCGTTCCCGCCCTCTCGCTCAGAGGTGCTTTCGGAGGTAGTCGATGATCCGCTGGAGTTCCTCATCGAGCAGGGCCTCGATCGGTTCGAAGGGCTGGCCGTCGAAATAGCACGCCGCCGTGCCAGGACCGTCGGGGCTGCTGTGATCGGCATCGATCGACTCGCGCCAGCGCTCGGCGTGGGTACGCCATTCGTGGCGGTCGACCAACTCGGGCGAGTCGAACCAAACGTTCCACGACAGCACGGTGCCCTTCCGGACGAGGTTGCCCGTGCCGAGGTTGAAGGTCCTCAGGACGAGGGCATTGAAGTCGTCGACGACCGAGTCGCCGGTCTTCACCATCGGGCCGATCTCGACGTCGATATTGGCCACCGTCCAGGCCACATCGGCATGGCGTGCGAAGTCGGGGCTTTCGAACAGGTCCGTCTCGCCGTGGCGAACGGTGAAAATCGGCTCATCGGGGGCACCCATGCGGTGTGTGGTCACCCGGATCGCCTGG
>JANMRJ010000607.1:0-1087 GCA_031370985.1 Acidimicrobiales bacterium | reverse complement strand
TGCCGGGCGCGGAGCTGCGCGAGCCGTACTTCATGTACCGCCGGGGCCGGCGGGCGCTGAAGGAGATCCTGCGTCGGCTGCCCCAGGCTCCCGAGGCCCCGGCGCCGCTGGAGCGTTGGCAGTTCGACATCGCCTACCAGCGGGTCGGGGCGACGGGTGTGCCGCTCCGGGATCCGGACGAGGCGTGGGACCTGCTCATCGAGTACCGGTCGAACTACGGCACGACGCTCCAGGCCCTTATCGACTATCTCCTGGCGCCGGCGGGGTTCTGGGGTCACTCTGCTGAGGACACTGCCATTGAGGACACTGCCGTTGAGGACACTGCCATCGGAGAAGGAGGCCACGACGGGTAACTTCGATTGGATGAGCGAGCGGCTGTGCCTGTTGTCCGTCCATGCCCATCCGGACGACGAGTCGTCGAAGGGCGCGGCCACCGTCCACCACTACGCGGGCCAGGGCATCCACTGCGTGCTTGTCTGCTGCACCGGCGGCGAGGAGGGCGAGATCCTCAACCCGGCGATGGACCGCCCCGAGGTCCGCGACAACCTCCACGCCGTCCGTACGGAGGAGCTGGCGAGGGCCACCGAGATCATCGGCTACCACGAGGTCGTGATGCTCGGCTACCGCGACTCGGGCATGGCCGGGAGCGAGTCGAACGCCAACCCCGAGTGTTTCGCGGCCGCCGAGGAACCCGAGGCCGTCGGCCGTCTGGTCGTGGCCATCCGGCGCGAACGGCCCCAGGTCATCGTCACCTATCCCGACGACCAGCAGGGCTACCCGCACCCCGACCACCTGCGAGTGCACGACATCAGCGTGCTGGCCTTCGACGCCGCCGGCGACCCCGACGCCTACCCCGACGCCGGCCCGCCCTGGCAGCCGCTGAAGCTCTACTACAGCGCTTGGGCCAAGGCCCGGATGGTCGCGATCCACGAGAAGTTCCTGGAGCTGGGCATGGAGTCACCATTCAGCGACAAGTGGTTCGACCGGCCGGGCCTCGACGACCGGGTCACGACCAAGATCGACATCACCGCCGGCGACGACATCCGCAAGGAAGCCCTCCTCGCCCACGCCACCCAGATCGACCCCA
>JANMRJ010000605.1:0-2182 GCA_031370985.1 Acidimicrobiales bacterium | reverse complement strand
GCCCAGGTCTGTGACCTGGGCTTTCACATGGTGGCGGGGGCAGGATTTGAACCTGCGACCTTCGGGTTATGAGCCCGACGAGCTACCAGACTGCTCCACCCCGCGGCGGCACCAGCAGCTTACCCTATGCCGTCGGCCTCGTTGTCGTCGTGCTCGTTGTCGTCGTGCTCGACGCCGGCACGCCGGTCGCTGCCCCAGACGCCTCGGCCGCCCGACGAACGAGGTCCTTGGCGTCGTTGGTGGCCTTCTGGTAGGCGGCCAGGTCGCCGGCCTTGAGCGCCTCGTCGGCGGCGGCGAAGCGGCCTGTCGCCTCGGTGAGCAAGTCGCCGACGCTCTTCGGCACCTGCGGGGTCGTGCCCGTCCCCGGCGGGGTGGTCGTGCCTGTGCTCGGGGGCGTGATCGTGCCCGCGCCCTGCTGCTCCAGCGTCGAGACCGAGGTACCCGGGAAGATCGTGCTGATCGCCTCCCGAAGCGAGTCCTTGATGACCACCTTGTCGCCGTAGACGACGATGACCTTCTTCAGCTGGGGCACCGGTGTGCCGTCGGCCTCGACGTAGAGCGGGCGGATGTAGAGCAGCGACTGCTCGATCGGGATCAGCAGAAGGTTGCCGAGGCGGACCTTCGACCCCGAGGTGTTCAGCAGGGTGATTTCCCGCGACACCTCGGGTTGCTGGTTGATCCGGGCGTTAACAATCGCCGGCCCGTCCACCTGGCGGGTGCGGGGCATGACGAACGCCTCAAGCTGCCCGTAGTTGTTCGGGTCGCTCTTGGCCACCATGAACGCGCTGAGCACCTTGACGCTGTCGTCGCGCGACCGGGGCACGAACGGCTGCAGGATCAGGAAGTCCTCCGTGGTCTCCTCGGGCAGCCGCATGAGGAGGTAGTACGGGTCCATCCGCTTCTCACGGGCCTGGGTCGCCTGGCCGCCGGCGTTGGTAGCGGGGACGAGCGGCGTGGCGCTGCTCACCGCACCGGGCTCCTGGGCGATGTCCCACGCGTCGGTGTTGCTGTAGAAGTCGCCCGGGTTGGAGATGTGGTAGCGGCCGAACATGTTCGTCTGGATACGGAACATGTCCTCGGGGTACCGGAAGTGCCGTTTCAGCTCCGGGTCGATGTCGATCCCGTCGGTGAACAGCTTCGGGAACGCCTTCCGCCAGGCCTTGATGATCGGATCGCTCTGGTCGACGACGAAGTACGTCATCTTGCCGCTGTAGGAGTCGATCAGAACTTTGACCGAGTTGCGCACGTAGTTGAAGTTGGCGTTCAGGTCGCTGGAGATGTCGAGCCGTGACGTGTCGGCGGCCTGGCTGTAGGGGTACCGGCTGGTCGTCGTGTACGCGTCGTAGATCCACTGGATCTTGCCCTGGTAGATGATCGGGTAGGGATCGGCGTCGAAGCGCAGGAACGGTGCCGCTTTGCGCACCCGCTCGTCGATGTCACGGATGTAGATCGCCCGGGACTTCGAGGTCACGAAGCTGGAGATCATCGGGTTGATGTCGCCGAAGCGCAGGGAGAGCGCGGCCTTGCGGATGAAGGAGTCGATCTTCACGCCGCCGCCGCCGTTGTAGGTGGTGGTGTGGTTGGTGCCGTTGGCCTCGGCGTAGTCGATCTCGCGCTGCCCGGTGTCGACGATGGCGTAGCCGCTCATCTGCTGGCCGTAGTAGATCGCCGGCTGTTCAATGGTCGGTGTGCCGGTCGGCGGCAGATCCTTCAGCTGCAGCGCCGGCTTACCGTCGGGCTCGACCCCACTACTGGGCGTGAGGACAGCGCCGTAGCCGTGGGTGTAGACGAGGTGCTGGTTGACCCAGGACGGCGATGGGATGCCGTCGATGTTCAACTCCCGAGCCGAGATGAGCTCCTGGCGGACCCGGCCATCGACGACGTAGCGGTCGACATCGACATCGTTGAACCGATAGAAGTTCCGGATCTGCTGCAGCTGGTTATAGGTCTGCTCGAGGATCCGAGGGTCGGGATCCCAGAGGCGGACGTTCTCGATCGTGCTGGCGTTGGCGGTCAGCTGGGCGTTGGTGACGGTGTTGTCGGCCTGGAAGTCGTTCATCTGGACATCGCGTAGGTTGAACGCCGCCTTCGTCGCCTTGATGTTGCGGTCGATGTACGGCCGCTCCTTCGACGACTCTGTCGGCTGCACCCGAAACTGCTGCACGGCGGCGGGAATTGCCGC
>JANMRJ010000601.1:0-11997 GCA_031370985.1 Acidimicrobiales bacterium | reverse complement strand
GACTCTGTCGCTTTCATGACCCTGTCGCTTTCATGACCCTGTCGACCTCATGATGCAACCGCCCTCATGATGCAGCCGCCGGCAGCCGTGCGCCGTCGAGATGGCTCCCGGCGTCGACAACGTAGCCAGCGCCCAGCACCGAGAGCCCGGTGACCTCGGCGCCGGCTCCCACCGTGGCGCCGGCGCCGACAACAGAGCGCCGTATGACCGCCCCCTTCTCCACGACCGCGTGGGCCAGCAGGACCGAGCCGACCACCCGGGCCCCGGCGTCGATCCGGCAGCCGGCGCCGACCACGGAGCCCTCGACCGAGGCGTCGACGGCCACCGAGGCGCCGGCGCCGACGAGCGACGGGCCTTTCACCTCGGCACCGAAGTCGGCGTCGCCGATCGTCCAGACGCCGGCCGAGCACTGCTGGGCCCCCGGCGCCGGCGGGCCCGGGCGCCGGCCCGAGACCAGATCGAGCTGGGCGTCGAGGTACTGCGCCGGCGTGCCGGTGTCGGTCCAGTAGGCGGCCGACGCGAACCCGTACACCGTGCCGGCGGCGGCCAGCACCGGGAAGACCTCACGCTCGATCGAGACCCTGCGGCCCTCCGGGATGTGGTCGAGCACCGACGGCTCCAGCACGTAAGTGCCGGCATTGATCCAGCTGGGCCCGGCCGGAAGGGCGGCGCCGGGCGCCGGCTTCTCGACGAACGACTCGACTTTGCCGTCGTCGTCGATCGGCACCAGCCCGAACGCGGAGGGGTCGGCCACCGAGGCCAGGGAGATGGTGGCCTGCGCCCCGCGCTCCACGTGGAAGGCAACCATCGCGGTCACGTCGAGATCCGTGAGGATGTCGCCGTTGACCACGAGGAACCGCTCGGAAATGCCGGCGTGGCGGGCGGCGAAACCGACGGCGCCGGCGGTATCGAGGGGCTCTGGCTCCAGCGCGTAGGTCAGGCGGACGTTGCCCGCCCGGCCGTCGGGGAACAGGGCCTCGAACGCCTCGTGGAGGTAGCCGAGGGAGAGCACCGCCTCATCGACCCCGTGGCCCTCCAGATAGGCCAGGACCCGCTCGATCATCGGGACCTCGACGATGGGCAGCACCTGCTTGGGGACGGTGAGGGTGAGAGGGCGGAGCCGCGTCCCCGTGCCCCCGACCAGCACCACCGCTTTCACGGGGCGGCGGTTGTGGTCGTCGTCGGCGCGGCGGTGGTTGTGGTTGCGGGCAGCGTGGTGGTCGTCGGCGTGCCCACGTCGGTCAGCGCGTCGAGGCCGCTCTCCGACGGCGGCTTGGGGATATCGGCGCCCTTGGGCACGAAGGCGACCGTGATGAGCTGGCCGTCCTTGGGCAGGATGTCGGACGGGTTGCCCTCGACGACGCGGCCCTTGTCCGAGGCGTCCCGCGTGTCCCAGACCTTGGCCTGGACGACGCCCTCCTTGCCTTCCGGGCACTTGTCGCCGTTGCTCTTGGCGTCCTGGCCCGGGAGCTCAATCTTGGTCGCCGAAATATCGGCGCCCACCGTGTCCAGGTAGACCGAGAGCTTGGCCCGCTTGCCGGACGATGAGGCGCCGAAGGGGTGGATGTGGACGACGTTGTCGCCGTGGCCGTGGATGCCGAGGGGGTCGGAACCCTCGGGCAGGTTCGGGGTGAACGTGCCGCAGATGTAGTAGCCAATCGCCGAGTGCCAGTGGTCGCCGGCCCGGCCCGGAGCCGCGGCCAGCGGCCGGGTGTTGTCCGGCTGGCGCTGGTCCCGGCTGTAAACGATGCCGGCGGTACCGAGGATCACGACGGCGGCCATCAGGCCCGGCCAGACCCACGAAGTGGTGCCGCGCCGCGTCCTGCCGCCACCTGTGCGGGCAGCGCGCGCGACCTTTTTGGCTGAAGATGCCTTTCCCATTGGTGTCCGACCGTACTAGGTGGCCGCGACCCCCTCAGGTCGAGAGCGGACCAACGCCGCCGGCGCTAGGCGTTGGCGGGGGTCCCCCGCCCACCCAGTGCATGGTGGGCCCACGCGGCGAAGGTTCGCAGCGCGAGGCCGGCGGCGATGACAGGGAGAGCGCCCCGGCGGGCGCCGGCGGTCGACTTCGAAACGAACCGCAGCAGTGAGCGGTGGTGCTCGGCGATCATCCGGTACGGCACAGCCCGGCTGGAACCACCCACCTCGTGGACGACGCGACCCGCCGGCTCGTAGCCAACGCGCCAGCCGGCCCGGCCCAGCCGCCAGCACAAGTCAACGTCCTCGACGTACATGAAGTACCCCTCGTCGAAGCCACCCACCACGTCAAAGGCGGCCCGGCGGACGAGGAAGCATGCGCCGCTGACCCAGTCGACGGCGGGTGCGGAACGGTCGTGGTCCGAGTCGAGCATCCGGTAGCGGCTGGTGTAGGGGTTCGCCGGCCACACCAGGCCCAGGAAGGCGTGACCGAACGCCACCCCCATGTCCGGGAACCGACGGACCGAGGGGTAGAGCGAGCCGTCGGGGTTCTCCATGCGGGGGCCCACGACGGCCAGGCCGGCGTCGGCGTCCAGGGCCTCGCACAACGCCTTGACCGTACCGGGGGTGACCACGGTGTCCGGGTTCATGATCAGCACGTAGGGGCTCAGAGTCGTCGCCACGCCGCGGTTGGCCGCCGAGCCGAACCCGAGATTGCCGCCCGTCTCGACGATCCTCACCTCGGGATCCGCCGTGCGCACGGTCGCTACGGACCGGTCCGACGACGCGTTGTCGACAACCACCACCTCGGCGATGCCCTCGGCGCGCAGGCTACGCACGCAGTCGGGCAGGTAGCCGGCTGAGTTGAAGCTGACGACGACGGCGGCGACCCCGCTCATCGGAGCCTGGTCCAGCGCCTCACGGGAGCTTGCTCCAGCGGTACCGCACGAGGGTCGACAAGGCCCGCACGCCGTCGTGCCACCCGAACTTGCGCCCCTCGTCGGCCGCCCGCCCCGAGTAGGAGACCGGCACCTCGTAGATCCGGAACCCCCGTCGGAGGACCTTGGCGGTGATCTCCGGTTCGAAGTCGAAGCGGTCGGATTCGATGGTGATGTCGTCGAGCACCTTGCGGGTGAACAGCTTGTAGCCGCACTCCATGTCCGAGAGACTGGTGTTGTAGAGCAGGTTGGTGGCCAGCGACAGCAGGCGGTTTCCCACCCAGTCCGCAGCCGCCATGTGGCCGCCCTCACCGCCGAAGCGGCTGCCGTAGACGACCTCGGCCCGTCCCCGCAGGATCGGGCGGAGGAGCCGGGGCCAGTCCTCGGGGTCGTACTCGAGGTCGGCGTCCTGGATGAGCACCAGGTCGCCGCGCACGTGCTGGAGCCCGGTGCGGATCGCCGCCCCTTTCCCGAGATTGACCGGATGGCGCACGACCCGAACCGTGGAGTCCTCGAGCGCCCCCAGGATCTGCGCCGTCCCGTCGGTCGACCCGTCGTCGACCACGACGATCTCCAGCTCGAGGGGCAACTCGACGCGCCTCATACGGCGCAGCATCTCGACCACGGTGTTGCGCTCGTCGAAGACCGGCACGATCACCGACAACGTCCGACCCTCGGGGTCGGTCGGGACCTCAGCCACGTGCTGCCCTTCTGTCGATGCCCCGATCGAACCACTCGACGGTCCTGGCCAGTCCGGCGTCGAGGTCGACCTCGGGCTCCCACCCGAGGATCGAGCGGGCCAGCGTGAGGTCAGGCCGGCGCTGGGCAGGGTCGTCGACCGGCCGGGGTTCGAGCCGCAGCTCGGACGACGAGCCGGTGATCGCCAGCACCTTCTCGGCCAGCCCCAGCACGGTGAACTCGGTCGGGTTGCCGATATTCACCGGCCCGACGTAGTCGGCGTCCAGCAGGGCCAGCAAACCTCGGACCTCGTCGTCGACGTAGCAGAAGCTGCGGGTCTGTTTCCCGTCGCCGTGCACCGTGAGCGGCTTGCCGGACAGGGCCTGGACGATGAAGTTGGAGACCACACGACCGTCGTCAGGCCGCATCCGGGGCCCGTAGGTGTTGAAGATGCGCACGATCCGCACGTCGAGGCCGTGGTGGCGGTGGTAGGCCATCGTGATGGCCTCGGCGAAGCGCTTGGCCTCGTCGTAGACGCCACGGGGTCCAATGGGGTTGACGTTGCCCCAATAGGTCTCGGGCTGGGGGTGCACCAGCGGATCGCCGTAGACCTCGCTGGTCGAGGCCAGAAGGTACCGCGCCCCCTTGTCCTTGGCCAGGCCCAGCGTGTTGTGGGTGCCGAGGCTGCCGACCTTCAGGATCTGGATGGGGATCCGTTCGAAATCGACGGGCGAGGCCGGGCTGGCGAAGTGGAGCACGGCATCGACGGGGCCGGGCACGTGGAGGAAGCCGCTCACGTCGGAGTGCACGAACGTGAAGTCGCGATCACCCGACATATCGGCGATGTTGTCGAGCGTCCCCGACACCAGGTTGTCGACGGCGACGACCGCGTCGCCACGCGCCAAGAGCGCCCGGCAGAGGTGCGAGCCCAGGAAACCCGCCCCACCGGTCACAACGACCCTCATCGACCGATCCCTTCGTAGGTGAAGCCACGCCGGCGGAGCGCGGCGGGGTCGAGAAGGTTGCGGGCGTCGACCACCCTCGGCTGCGCCAGCGCGGACGCCACCTTGGCGAAGTCGAGCCGGCGGAAGTCGTCCCACTCGGTGAGCACCACCAGGACGACTGCCTTCTCGCACGCGCCGTACGGGTCGTCGCTGACGGTGATCCCGTCCAGCCGCCGGTCGGCCGGCGCCGCCGCAGCAGTCACCGCCGGGTCGTAGGCCCGGATGTCGGCCCCGAGGCCGGCGAGGCGGTGGAGCACCTCAACGGCCGGCGACTGGCGCAGGTCGTCGGTTCGGGCCTTGAACGTCAGGCCCCATGCGGCCACGACCTGCCCGTCGACCGAGCCGCCGGCCATACGCACGACCTTCGCCACCACCCGGGCGAACTGCTCCTCGTTGACCTCGTCCACGCCCCGGAGCAGGCCGAAGTCGTAGCCGGCGTCGTCGGCGATCCGGATGAGCGCCCGGATGTCTTTCGGAAAACACGAACCGCCGTAGCCCGGCCCGGGCTTCAGGAACTCGAAGCCGATGCGCTTGTCGTAGCCCATGCCGAGCAGGACATCGCGGACATCGGCACCCACTGCCTCGCACACGTTGGCCACCGCGTTGGCGAAGGTGACCTTGGCGGCCAGAAAGGCGTTCGATGCGTACTTGATCGTCTCGGCCGAGGCGGGGTCGGTGACGATGACCGGGGCCCGCAACGCGCTGAACAACTCGGCCACCTTGGCCGCAGCCACCTGGTCGTCGGAGCCGATCACGATGCGGTCCGGGTTCAGGCAGTCGTGCACGGCGGAGCCTTCGCGCATGAACTCCGGGTTCGAGACGACGCGCACGTCGTCGCGGCCGAGCACCTCTTCCACCACCCGTGCCGAGCCGACCGGCACGGTGGACTTGTTGACCACGATGCACTCCCGCGCCAACAGCGGACCGATCTCCGCCGCCGCGGCCCGGATGTAGGACAGGTCGGCGGAGCCGTCGTCGGACTGCGGGGTGGGCACGCACAGGTACACGAACTCGGCGCCGGCCACGGCCGCACTGGCCCCTAACACGAACGACAGCCGGCCCCCGTCGAGCCCCTCCCGGACCAGTTCGGGCATGCCCGCCTCGAGGATCGGGATCTCGCCGCGCGACAGCCGCTCGACCTTGTCGGCGACGATGTCGGCACAGATGACCTTGTGGCCGAGGTGGGCGAAACAGGCGGCAGTGGTCAGTCCGACGTACCCCGCGCCGATCACTGCTATCGAACTCAGCGGGCCACCGCCTTCGGCGGTTGCCCCGCTGAGCGGAGCTCCTTGACCAGGCGCTCCAGAGGCTCGTGGTGGTCGGGAAGAAGGGGCAGGCCGGACAGGCGCAGAGCGGCGTTGTCCAGCACGCTGTTGGCCGGTCGGGGCGCCGGCCGCGGGGGCCGCATCTGGGCCGTCGTGATGGGGGTCACAAGGGAGGTGTCGAGGCCGGCGGCTTCGACGGCGTCCCGGGCGAACTGGTACCAGCTCGTGGTGCCCTGGTTGGTGACGTGGAAGACGCCGGGGAGGCGGGCAACCACCAGCCGGCGGATCATGCCGGCCAGGTCGTCGGCGAACGTCGGGCAGCCCAACTGGTCGTCAACGACGGTCAGGTCGTGGCCATCGGCGGCCCGACCGAGGATCGTCTTGACGAAGTTCCGGCCATAGCGCCCGCAGACCCACGACGTGCGCACGACGGTGTCGTCGGGCCCGAGCGCCAGCTCGCCACCGAGCTTCGACCGCCCGTACACCGAGAGCGGGTTGACAGCGTCCCACTCGTGGTAGGGCCGGGTGCCCGTGCCGTCGAAGACGTAGTCGGTCGAGATGTAACAGACCCGCGCTCCGACGAACCGGGCCGCCTCGGCGACGTGGCGGGTGCCGAGCGCGTTCACCGCGTAGGCCCGGTCGGGCTCGGACTCGCAACCGTCCACGTTCGTCCAGGCGCCGGCGTGGACCACCGCGTCGGGGGCGCCCTTGGCGAGCACCTGCATGACCATGTCGCGGTCGGTGATGTCCATCGTGGCCACGTCGCAGGCCACGACCTCGTCGCCCGCGGCGGAGCAGACATCGACCACCTCACGCCCGAGCTGCCCGCCGGCGCCCGTGACCAGCACTCGCATCAGGTCGGGCCTGGGGAATCTTCCCAAGCGGTCTCGACCACCGGTGCGCGATCACGCAGCGGCTCCCACCAGTCACGGTTGGCCTTATACCAATTGACGGTGTCAGCCAGTCCCTGCTCGAAGGGGACCTGCGGTGCCCAACCCAGCTCGTTGCGGATCTTGGACGAGTCAAGAAGGTAGCGGCGATCGTGGCCGGGGCGGTCGGGGACGATGGTCTTGAGGTCCGAGGACTTGCCCAGGGAACCCAGGACACCGTCAGCGATCTCCTCGATGCTGCGCTCCACCCCGCTGCCGACGTTGTAGGTCTCCCCGATGCGGCCTCGCTCGAGCACCGCCTCGATGGCCCGGCAGTGGTCGATGACGTGGAGCCACTCCCGGCGGTTCTTGGTGGACGCGTACATGGGCAGGGAGACATCGTCGAGGGCGAACGTCGTGAAAAGAGGGATGACCTTCTCGGGGAACTGGAACGGCCCGTAGTTGTTGCAGCAGTTGGTGACCGTCACCGGCAGCCCGTAGGTCTCGTAGTAGGCGCGCACGGCGTGATCGGCGCCGGCCTTCGACGCGTTGTACGGAGTGCGGGGCCGGTACGGGGACTCTTCGCTGAAGGACTCGTCGGTATCGAGGTCGAGGTCGCCATACACCTCACAGGTGGAAATGTGATGGAACCGGGACACACCGGCCCGGCGGGCCGCCTCCAACATGGCCTGCGTACCCAGCACGTTGGTCCGGAAGAACAGGCCAGGGTCAAGCACGGCCAGGCTGTTGTGCGACTCCGCGGCGAAGTTGACGACCACGTCGATCGCCTCGTCGCGCATGGTGCGCTCGGCGGTGGCGTGGTCGCAGATGTCGCCCTGGACAAAGCCGACCGAACCCTCCATGCCGGCCAGGTTGGCCCGGTTGCCGGCGTAGGTCAGGAGGTCGTAGACCACCACATGGTCGTCGGGGTGGGCCCCGGACCAGTAGCGGACGAAGTTGGCACCGATGAAACCGGCTCCACCGGTCACGAGAAGTCTCACGCGCCAACGCTAGGTGACCGGAGCCCTCACCTGCGACTCCCGCACCCGCCTGCCAGCAAGAAGCGATCAGCAGGGCGGGACGGTGGTGCCCTTCGGCAGGGGGACGGGATTGATCTGCGAGACGACCGTGGTAGTCGGCGCCAGGGTGGTCGTCACCGCGGTGGAGGAGGTCGACACGGGCTTGAGGCCGGTGTAGTCGGCGCCGAGCAGGAGGGTGACATCGACCGACTTCAGGGTGGGGTCCTCGCGGAGGGTCGCCGGCGTCAGCAGGGCGCTCTGGACGAGCTCGGCCTTCGCCAGCTTGCCGGTGCCGTAGGTGATGATGGTCTTGGGCGCCAGGGCGGGGGCATCGCCCTTATCGGCCACGACGTAGCCGGCCGAGGTGAGCGTGGTGGCCGCCTTGGTCGCTGCCCCTGCCGTGCCGACGCCATTGAGGACCCGGAGCCTCACGTCCGCGGGCTTCACCGACGAGGCCGGCGTGGTGCCCGTCGTCGGTGGCGCGGTTGTCGTGGTGGTGGTGGGTTCCACCGGGCCACGGCCATTGAGCAGGTCGATCATGGGCTGGGCCTGGGCCCGCTGGAGCTTGAGGACCGCCTTGCCGTCGATATCGGCCGGGTCGGTGGGCAGAGTCCGCAGAACCACCCGGTCAGGGTCCAGCGAACTGAAGCGCCGGCCGAGGGACGTGATGTCCTTGGTCGACAGGCCGGAGTCGAAGGTAACGTCCCTCACCCCGACCCCGATCAGACGGTTGAGCTGGATCGGGTTCGTCACGCCGGAGGTGAGCGCCTTCTTCATCATCCGACGAATGAAGTCCTGCTGGCGCTCGATCCGGCCTAGGTCGCCGCGCCCATCGGCTTGCCACGTGCCGTTGATAAGGAACTCCATGGACCGGCTCCGGACCCACGACAGGCCCTGCTGGCCGTCGAGCACCTTGCACCCGGCAGGGAGCGCCAGGCCGATCACCGGGTCGTGCACTTCGTAGGGGATGTACATGGTGACGCCGCCGACGGCCTCGACGATGTCCTTGAACCCGCTGAAGTCGACCTGGACGTTGTGGTTGATGGTGACGCCGAGGGTCTGCTGCAGGGTGGCCACCAGCTGGTCGGGGCCGCCGAGCGCGAAGGCGGCATTCACCCGATCGGAGAAGTTCGTGCCGGCGATCGGCACGTACAGGTCCCTGGGGACCGACACGATGGCCGCCTTCTGCTCCCTGGGGTCGACGTGCAGGAGCATCATCGTGTCGCTGCGCTGGCCGGTCACGACATCCTGGCCGAAGCCCTTGGCCTCGGCGCCGGTGAGGTTGGCCCGGCTGTCGGAGCCGACGAGCAGGACGTTCATGACCGCGCCGGGCTCGTCATCGGCCAGCGCCGGGAGGACAATCCGCTCGATCTGGTCGAGCTTGCGCTGCACATACACGTAGCCGAGAGCGACGAAGAACGTGCAGAAGGCGGTGAACGCGGTGAACCCGATCAGCAGGCGCCGCCGGCGCCGGCGCTGGCGGAGCACCTTCTCCCGCTCGGGCCGGAGGGCAGCTTGGCCCCGTGGCGCGGCGGGCAGCGCCGGCAGCGCCACGGTGTGGGTGGTGTCGGCCATCGCCGCGGCCACGCGGGCCCGCCGGCCGGCTCGGCTCGCGCCTCGGGCCTCGCTGTCGCCGCCGTTTCGACCCATGTTCGGGTTGTGACCGTTGCCGCCGGCCTCGCTGTCAGTGCCGGGCCCGCCGTTCCGGCCCTTCCAACCTGGCCGGCCCGCCCGCCCGGGGCGGTCCGTCTTCGCCGTCCAGTCCTCGTCGTCGAAGTCTCCCTCGCCAGCCCGGGTCGCGGCGATCCGGACTCCCTGCGCCTGCCGGGGACCATCGCTCACGACAGGCTCCCGGTCGCCGCCCGCGCCGTCTTTACGGCAGAGCCGCAATAGGCAGTGGTCATGACCTCTCTCGTAGGCTCCAGCGGGTGGACACGGCCGTCGCGGGCGGATGCTTGCTTACCGGCCTGCGCGACGTCACGAATGACCTTACCGTTCTCGATGCGCCCGGTCACGGTCAGTGGGTGGTCGTGCTGCCGTTCGATGCTCCCGCGGTGCTGGCCCGTTTCGACTGCGCGGTGCCCGCCGCCGGCCTTGCCGGGCCGCCGACGCCACCCGTGCCCGCCGGCGGCTGGACTTCGAACCTCGATCAGGACGGGTTCGCCACGGGGGTCCGCTCCATCCGGGAGGCCATCAGGAACGGCGACGTCTACCAGGTCAACCTCTGCCGGCGCCTCTCCACCGCGGTCCCGGCCGGGTTCGACGTGCTCGGGCTCCATGCCGCCCTCGCCCACTCCAACCCCGCGCCCCACGCCGCCGCGGTGCGTATCCGCTCGGCCGGCATCGAGCTGGCCTCCGCCTCGCCGGAGCTCTTCCTGCGCCGGCGGGGCGCCATGGTCGAAACCCGCCCGATCAAGGGCACCGCGGCACCCGGTGCGCCGTTCTTGGCCAAGGACCGGGCGGAGAACGTCATGATCGTCGACCTGATGCGCAACGACCTCGGCCGAGTGTGCGAGTACGGTTCCGTCGAAGTCGGTGACCTCTGCCGGGAGGAGCGCCACCCCGGGCTGACCCACCTGGTGAGCACCGTGCGAGGACGCCTGCGCCCGGGGGTCGGCTGGAGTGAGTTGCTGGCGGCGACCTTCCCACCGGGGTCGGTGACCGGCGCCCCCAAGCTGGCCGCCGTCGACCTGATCCGCCGGCTGGAACCCATCGCCCGGGGCATTTACTGCGGGGCGGTGGGCTGGGTCGACACCGACACCGGCGACGGCAACCTGAACGTCGCCATCCGGACGTTCTGGGTCGACGACGGCCGGCTGCACCTCGGCACCGGCGGCGGGATCACCTGGGACTCGACCCCCGAGGGCGAATGGGCGGAGACAGAACTGAAGGCCCGCCGTCTCCTCGCCGTGGCCGGCGGCGTCGCGCGCGAATGAGCATCCTCTGGATCGACGGGGCGCTCGTCGATGAGGCCGACGCCCGGGTGTCGCCGTTCGACCAGGGCCTGCTGACCGGCAACGGCGTGTTCGAGACGCTGCGCATCGCCGGCGGCCGCCCCTTCGCCGCCCGCCGCCACCTGGAGCGCCTGGCCCGCTCGACCGCCGGCATGGGCCTGCCCTGCCCGCCGGCGGCGGTCGTGCTCGACGCCATGGACCGGGTTATCCGGGCCAACGGCCTCGTGGAGGGCCGGCTACGTGTGACCGTCACGGGCGGCCCCTCTCCGGCGCCATCGTCGTTCCGCGTACCTGAGAGCGTCAAAAACATAGGGTTTCGGTACACAGAACGATCGGGCTCCATCCCCACCGTCATCGTCGCTGCCGGCGCCCTGCCCGCCTGGCCCCCGAGCGCGGAGGTGGCCATCGCGCCCTGGCCCCGCAACGAGCGGGGCGCCCTCGCCGGCATCAAGTCGACCTCCTACGGCGAGAACGTCGTGGCCCTGGCCCACGCCCGCGATCGGGGCGCGGGCGAGGCCATCTTCGCCAACCTGGCCGGGAACCTGTGCGAGGGCACGGGCAGCAACGTCTTCGTGGGTATCGGGGGCCGCCTGATGACCCCGCCACTCGCCGCCGGCTGCCTGGCCGGCGTGACCCGGGACCTCGTGCTAGAACTCCTCGACGTAGTCGAGGAGGACCTGCCGGTGGGCGCGCTGGCCGGCGCCGACGAGGCGTTCCTCACCTCCAGCACCCGCGACATCCAGCCCATCCGAGCCGTCGACGGGCTGCCCCTACCG
The DNA here is from genome assembly GCA_031370985.1 of Acidimicrobiales bacterium. Lineage (GTDB taxonomy): Bacteria > Actinomycetota > Acidimicrobiia > Acidimicrobiales > AC-14 > CADCTB01. The sequence continues at coordinate 577 of JANMRJ010000601.1, read as the reverse complement.
GCCTGCCCGGGTCCGCTGACGGCGGCCGCCGGCGCCGCCTTCATGGACCTCTTGGCTCGCGACCTGGACCCTTAAGGGTTCCGGACACAAGACGTCGGCGAGGCCGTCCCGCCCTGGTTGCCACTCCAGACGTTGGTGCCGCAGTCCGGGAGGCGGTTGGAGTCCCAGAGGTCGAAGCTGCCGTTCCCGAAGGCGTTGTTGACCTTCAGGGTGTTCCCCCGCCCGTTCACGTTGGCGGCTGGGAAAGACCCGGCCGTCGGTGGCCGGCGGGCGACGCTCACGCCGCCGGCCGCGTTCCGGGAGGCGGTGTTGTTCTCGATGGTGTTGCCGAACCCGAACACGCGGATCCCGTCGCCGGGCACCGCGCCCCGGAAGCCGTTGCCTACCACCTGGTTGCCGCGGACAACGTTGCGGGTGGTGGCGCCGAAGAGGGAGATGCCGTCCAGCCCGTTGTTGTTGACCTGGTTGTCGAGGACCTGGGTGTCGGTAACGGCCGGCTCGATACGGATGCCGTCGTTGTCGCAGAAGGGCGCGGTCCCTCGCCGGCAGGCGATGTTGCCGTTCACGACGTTGCCCC
>JANMRJ010000563.1:0-7849 GCA_031370985.1 Acidimicrobiales bacterium | reverse complement strand
GGTCGCCGTAGCTTTGGCGGGTTGCGGTGAGGAGAGCGTGACCACAGTAGGGCAGACGCCCGCGACGCTCATGCCTCCCGTTGCGGAGAGAGCCGTCGTGTGCCCGGAAGCTGCGATAGCGCCTTGCACAGCTCGGCCTATCAATGGAGATCCGCACAGTTTCCATATCTTCGACGGCAAGGGGAGCGCTATCGGTGCCATGAGCGTCACCCCGTCAGTAACCGACGCCACGAGCGTCGGGCCCCCTCAGCCGGGTGCCGCGCCGGTCCCGACGACACGCAGGTCGGAATGGCGGGCGAGGGCGTCAAAGTCACGGTCGGCTTGAAGGACGCCGAGCCCGGCACGAATGGCGACGGCTGCGATCAGGCAGTCAGTGAGGGCCCGGACGGTCTCCCCCGCTCGCCGGCACTGCCGGTAGAGCGACGCCGCCTCTTCGTAGTCGTTGAGGCCGTCGATCGGCACGAACTCGCAGGAGAGCAGGAGCCGGCGAAGCCGGCCGGCATGCGCAGGATCGCGCGCCCCGGCAAGGACTTCCATGACGACGACATCGGTCGTATGCAACGACGCGCCGTCCTGGAGCAGACCTCGGAGCCGCTGGTGGGTCACGCTCCCGGTCGCCCGCAGGTACTCAACCCAGGCCGACGTGTCGACCAGCATCAGTCGGGCTCCGGGGAATCCCTACGCAGCATCCCGAGGTCAGCGTCCCACCCGCTGCCCTCCATGTCGAGCACCTCGCGCCGGGTCATGGCGTCGCCAACGAGCCGCCGTAGCGCCAGGTCAACCGCTGCCCGCTTGCTCGGCAGCCCGTACCGGCGCATGGCCTCGGCCACGAGCTCGTCGTCGACATCAATGTTGGTGCGAGACATACCACCCAGGCTACACATCGCTACACCGCCAGGTGTCTTCGGATCTGCGACGACCTACTCGGCCGCCTCGGTCAGCGACTCGGCGAGGGACGGGTGGACGAGGAGGCTGTCGACGACATCGACCACCCGCAGGTTGCAGTTGACGGCCAGGGCCAGGACCGAGATCAGCTCGGCCGCATGGCGCCCGACGATCGACCCGCCCAGCACGATGCCCGTGGCCGGGTCGGACACGATCTTCACGAAGCCCCGGGCGTCATGGTTGATCAGGGCCTGCGGGTTGGACGAGAAGGGCACCTTGGTCACCCGGATCTTACGGCCGGTGGCGAACGCCTCCGCCTCCGCCACGCCGACCTCAGCGATCTCGGGCTCGGTGAAGACGGCCTGGGGCGCCTTGTCGTAGTCGACGTGGCGGTGCTCGCGGGACTGCAACCCCATGACGTGCTCGGCGATCTTGCGGCCCTGCATGGCCGCCACCGACGACAGCGGGAGCTTGCCCGACACGTCGCCGCCGGCGTAGATGTGGCCCACGTTCGTCTGGCAGTGCTGGTTGACGGGCACGTAGCCCCACCGGTCGACCTCGACGCCGGCCTCCTGGAGGCCGAGCCCGTCGGAGTTGGGCACCGAGCCGATGGCCAGCAGGGCGTGACTGCCCCGGGCCACCCGCCCGTCGTCGCAGCGCACCGCGATGCCGCCCCCATCCTCGTGGTCAATCCCCTCGGCCCGGGCGCCGATCAGCAGCTTGACCCCGCGGCGCAGGAACTCCTCCTCCAGGGCCGCGGCCACCTCGGGGTCCTTCTTGGGCAGGACCTGCTGGCGGCTGACGACCAGGGTCACCTTGGAGCCGAACGAGGCGAACATGTGGACGAACTCCACGCCGGTGACGCCCGACCCGATCACGACCAGGTGCTCCGGCATCGCCGGCGGCGGGTACGCCTGGCGAGTGGTGAGGATCCGGTCGCCGTCGGGGCGGCACCAGTCGGGGATGCGGGGCCGGCTGCCGGTGGCGACGAGGATGGCGTCGGCCTCGACTTCCTCGGTCCCCTCGGGTGTGTCCACGGCGACGGAGTGCCGACCGGTGAGGCGGCCGGCGCCCCGGATGACGCGGACGCCCTGGTCGGCCAGCAGGTCCTCGACCGAGGAGCGGAGGCGGTCCTCGATGTCGGTGATCCGCTGCTTGAGGCCCTCGGTGTCGACATCGGCGTCGAGGGTGAGCAGGCCCATCCCCCCCGACCGCTCGACGAAGGAAAGCGCGCCGCCGGTGGCGATCATCGCCTTCGACGGGATGCAGTCCCAGAGGTGGGCGGCGCCGCCGATCACGTCACGTTCGACGACGGTGACCTCCGCGCCGAGGCGGGCGGCATTGGTGGCCGCCTGGTTGCCGGCGGGGCCACCACCGAGGATCACGAGACGCGTGGGCACCCCTTCAGGCTACGAGGGCTGCGGCGGCGGGACGATGGCCAGCCTGTGAAAAGTGGAGGTCTATGAAGATTGGCGGTGGACGACCGAGAGGAGCGCGGCGTAGGAGCGCACCAGCAGCTCCCGCTCCTGGACGACGAGCGGGCTGTCGAGGTCGCACCCCTCGGCCACCCACTGGTCGGAGATGTCCATGGCATCGGCCCGCAGCGCGGCCGCCGGCCGCACCGCCTCCCGTTCGTCGCCGTAGACGTAGGAGTACAGGTCGGTCAGGGCCTCGACCAGCTCGACCCGCTCACGGTCGCGCTCGACGCTCGGCCCCCGCTGCACCGCCCGGTGGACCCGCCACCAGTTGACTTCGCGGCGGGCGGCCTCGGCGGTGTCGAGCGACTCACCCGAGTCCCGGGCGACAAGGCGGTAGAAGCGCTCCATGCACCGCCGGGCGCCGGCGGGGTCGTTGTCGACCGGCGGCGCCCAGAGCTGGTTGGCCCGCAGCACAAGCCAGGCGCCGTGGAGCGTGCGTGACCAGCGCATCCGGAACCCGTGGCGGACCAGGCCGACCGAGGCCGCCAGGACGCCGGCCCAGTCCCGCCGGTAGTAGGCGACCCACGCCCGGCACTCCATGTCGCCCACCCGCCGCGGGTCGAAGCTCCGCATCGGGCTGGCACCGGCACCGCGCCGCCTCACCGCGATCCCGACGAGTGTGGGCGATTCGCGCCACCAGGCCGCACCGAATCGCCCACACTGCACCGCTGGTCGCCACTGGGCGACGGCCGGCGGGTCACTGGTCCGCACTCCCCGCTGGGAGTGCGACCCAGTGATCCCTTGTCGGACCGGCCTCCCGTGCCGGTCATGGGACGACCTGCAGCTCCTCGGCAAAGTGGCAGGCCGCAGGATGGCCCTGGCCCCGGTCGATCAGCGCCGGCTCCTCCTCGGCGCAGATGTCCTGAGCCTTCCAGCAACGGGTGCGGAACCGGCAGCCCGACGGCGGGTCGGCCGGGCTGGGCAGGTCGCCCGTGAGCACGATGCGCTTGCGCATCCGCTCGACGCCCGGGTCGGGTACCGGGACCGCCGACAGCAGCGCCTGGGTGTAGGGGTGGGAGGGGTGGTCGTAGATGTCGTTGCGCCGGCCGACCTCGACGACCTTGCCCAGGTACATCACCGCCACCCGGTCGGAGATGTGGCGGACGACCGACAGGTCATGGGCAATGAACAGGTACGACAGGTTGAGCCGCGACCGAAGCTCCTCGAGGAGGTTCAGCACGCCGGCCTGGATGCTCACGTCGAGAGCGGAGACCGGCTCGTCGAGCACGAGCACGTCGGGCTCGAGGGCCAGAGCCCGGGCCACGCCGATGCGCTGGCGCTGCCCGCTGGAGAACTCGTGCGGGTAGCGGTTGGCGTGCTCAGGACGGAGGCGGACCAGCTCCAACAGCTCACCGGCCCGGACCCGCGCCGCCTTCGCCGCCATCCCGTGGACGATCAGCGGCTCGGCGATGATCGACCAGACCTGCATCCGGGGGTTGAGCGACGCGTACGGGTCCTGGAACACGATCTGGAGGTCGGCCCGCAGCTTGCGCAGGTCCTTCCGGCCGAGGCCGAGCACGTCCCGGCCCCGGAACCGAACTTCGCCGCTGGTGGGCTCGATGAGGCGCAGGACGCAGCGGGCCGTCGTCGACTTGCCGCAGCCCGACTCGCCCACCAGGCCGAGCGTCTCGCCCTCGATCAGGTCGAAGGAGACGCCCGAAACAGCCTGGACCTTGCCGCCGCCCCGGATCGGGAACTCCTTGACCAGGTCGCGGACGGAGAGGATGGGGTCGCCGACAGCCACCGCGGCGCCGGCCCCGAGCTGGGCTTCAGTCATGACCCGGCTCCGACGGGGCCCATCTCCTCGGCGTGGTGGCACGCAGCCTCCACGGACCCGACCCGCCGGAGTGCCGGGTCGTCGGTGCGGCAGTTGGGCCGCTCGTGGGAGCAGCGGGGATGGAACACGCACCCGCCGGGCAGGTGCAGCAGCGAGGGCGCCCCGCCGCCGATCGACACCAGCGGCCCCCGGCTGTTGTCGGTGAGGCGGGGCACCGACGCCAGCAGCCCTCTCGTGTAAGGGTGGCGGGCCTCTGCGTAGACGTTGTCGACCGCGCCCCGCTCGACGACCCGGCCGGCGTACATGACCGCCACCTCGTCGGCCAGGCCGGCGACGACGCCGAGGTCGTGGCTGATGAGGACGATAGCCACGCCCTTCTCGGTGCGAATATCCCGCAGCAGGTCGAGGATCTGGGCCTGGATGGTGACATCGAGCGCGGTGGTCGCCTCGTCGGCCACCAGCACGTCGGGGTCATTGGCCACGGCCATGGCGATCATGGCCCGTTGGCACATGCCGCCGGAGAACTGGTGGGGGTAGTCACGGGCCCGCCGGTCGGGCTGGGGGATGCCGACGAGGGCCAGCAGCTCGACCGCCCGCTTGGCCGCCTCCTTGCGGCGGACCTCCGGATGGTGGACGCGGATGCCCTCGACGATCTGGTGGCCGATGGTGTGCACCGGGTTCAGCGAGGTGCGCGGGTCCTGGAAGATCATGGCGATCCCCGACCCGCGGATCTTGCGCAGCTCCGACGGCGCCAGGCCGAGCAGCTCCCGGCCCTTGTACTTCACCGAACCGGTCACCTCGGCGCTCCCGGGCAACAGCCCGAGGGTGGCCAGCATGGTCACCGTCTTCCCCGAGCCCGACTCGCCGACCACCCCGAGGACGCGGCCGGGCTCCAAGGTGAGGTCGACGCCACGCACCGCCGACACCGGCCCGTCGAGGGTGGGAAAGGTGACGCGTAGGTTGCTGATGTCGAGCGCTGCCGTCATCGGGTCCGAAGCGTAGGCCGATACGTGCGGCGTTTCCCTCCACATGACACAATCGCATTCGAGAGGGCGGATCGGGGGCGCTTCGCGCCCGTGTCGCCTGTTGTGCACGTCCTCAGGGGGAATGAGCAAATGCGCCGTAAAGCACTCGCGTTCGTCATGTTGTTCGGCATCCTCGCCGGAGCGTGCGGGGGCTCCGACACGAAGAACACCGCCGGCAGCGCGCAGCCAACGACTGCCGTCAAGCCGATCGACCCCAACGGCGAGATCCGCTTCGCGGTGAACGAAGATCTGTGGGGAACGAACGGCACCGGGGCCAAGGCCACCCATTTCACGTACAACAACACCAACGTGAACGTGTACGAGCCGCTGGTCTACCTGGCCTCCGACTACACGCTGAAGCCCGGCCTGGCCCTTCGCTGGGAGCTGCAGCCCGACGGCAAGACGTGGCGCTTCTTCCTTCGTCAGGGCGTGAAGTGGCACGACGGCTCGGCATTCACGGCCGACGACGTGGTCTGGACATGGGGCCCCCGCCAGAACGAGGGCAAGACCCTCAGCACCGTGCAGGGCACCCTGGGGAGCGCCGAGGCGGTCAAGAAGGTCGACGACTTCACCGTCGACTTCACCCCGATCAACCCCAACCTCCGTCTCCCGGAGCAGATCGTCCACCCCGAGGGCTCGATCGTGAAGAACGGCACCCACAACGACACCGCCCCCTACGCCGGCACCGGCCCGTGGAAGGTCATCAGCTACACGCCCATCCAGACCGCGGTTCTCGAGCGCAATGACGCATACTGGGGCGAGAAGCCGCAGTTCAAGCGGATGAGCATCCGCTTCTACCCCGACCCCCAGACCCGCCTCGAGGCCCTCAAGTCGGGCCAGGCCGACTTCGTGATCGACCTGCCCGCCGACGCCACAAAGAGCCTCGCTGCCGATAGCAACTTCAAGGTCGTCACGTCCAAGCCGGGCCGGAACCACCTGCTCTACGTGAACAAGCTCGAAGGCCGCATCACCAACGAGAAGGCGGTGCGCGAGGCGGTGGCCTACGCCATCGACCGCAAGGCCTACGTCGACGTCGTACTCGACGGCAACGCCGAGACGGGCCGCTGGATGGCCCCCCAATCCGTCCTCGGGTCATCCGCCAACAGCGTGGCCCCGATCGCCACCGACCTGAACCGCTCCAAGAAGGTGCTCGACGACGCCGGCTGGAAGGCGGGCTCCGATGGCGTCCGCTCCAAGGGCGACAAACGCCTGAAGCTGATCCTGCTGGGCCAGCAGGAGGTGCCCGAGTCGTCGCTGATCGTCATCCAGTCGAACCTCAAGGCCGTCGGCATAGAGGTGGAGATCAAGAAGACGCCCGACGCAGCCACCCGCACCGCCCTCTACAACCAGGGCAAGGGTGACTTCGACCTCGACCTGGAGCCGCCGAACCAGAACGACGGCAACCCGGCCTTCCTGCCCGTCCTGCGCATGTCTACCCGGACTGTCACCAACATCCAGTTCGCCCCGAACGGCGCCCCGGCCACCCCGAGCGGGCCGGCGTTCGAGGCCGAGGTCGACAAGTCGATCGCCGCGAAGACTACGGCCGAAGTCCAAGTGAACTCGGCGAACATGATGAAGATCCTCTCCAACGACGAATACCTGGTGGTCAACCTGGCGGGGGCCTTCCGCATCTACGGCATGGCCAAGAACGTGAACTTCACCGACCCGCATCCGTCGTTGACCAACCAGACCTGGCAGAGCCTGTCGATCACTGCGAAGTAGCCGTACCCAACCCCGCCGTTCCCAAGCAGTCGTCGGTGACCTGAGCAGGTGGCGCGCTACCTGGGGCGCCGCCTGCTCGTCGCCTTCCCGACGCTGCTGGCGCTGTCCTTCCTCATCTTCGCCCTCGTCTCCAGCGCGCCGGGCGACCCGGGCGAGGAGCTGGCCCGCCGGCGGACCCCGGATCCGACGCCGGCCCAGATCGCCGAGGCCAAGGCCGAGCTCCACCTCGACCGGCCCTTCCTCACCCAGTACGGGCTGTGGCTCAAGGGGGCGGTGAGCGGCGACCTCGGGCCGTCGTTCGCCAAGAAGCGGCCCGTCGTCGACGAGATCCGCGATCGGTTCGGGGCCACCGTCGAGCTGGCGCTGGCGTCACTGCTGCTGGTGGTTGTCATGGCCATGCCCCTGGGCGTGCTGGCCGCCATGTTCCACCGGCATTGGGTGGACCAGGCGCTGCGGGTCTGGGCGCTGGTGGCGGCGTCGATACCGGGTTTCTTTCTCGGCTACCTGCTCATCATCGAGCTGGCCACCCGGCTCAAACTCCTGCCCGTCGCCGGCCGCCAGGGGCTGGTCAGCCTGATCATGCCGGCGATTGTGGTGGCCGCTACCCCCACAGCGGTCATCTCCCGGCTGCTGCGGGCCAGCCTGCTCGAAGTGTTCTCCGACGACTACGTGCGTACGGCGCGCAGCAAGGGCCTGAACTCCATCCAGATCGTGATGCGCCATGGCCTCCGGAACGCTGCCATCCCGGTGGTCACCTACCTGGGCACCGTCCTCGGCGGCCTCCTGGAGGGCGTCGTCATCACCGAGATCGTCTTCGCCTGGCCGGGCGTCGGACGCCTCACGGTGGAGGCCATCTCCCAGCGGGATTACCCGATGATCCAGGCCGTCGTCTTGATGGCTGGCACCGTCTACCTCGTGGTCAACCTCGGTGTCGACATGCTCTACGGCGTGCTCGACCCCCG
>JANMRJ010000542.1:0-24476 GCA_031370985.1 Acidimicrobiales bacterium | reverse complement strand
GTGTGCCTACTCGAACCCGATCATCGTGCGGACCCCCTCGCCGCGTCGCATCGCCGCGAACGCGTCCTCGAGCCCGTCGAGCCCGATCCGCCCCGTCACCAGGCGCTCGGCGGGCAGGCGCCCGGCCAGGTGGAGCGCCGCGTAACGCGGGAAGTCGACCGCCGGATCGGCCGATCCATAGTTCGAGCCGAGGATCCGCCGGCCCCCGTCGACGAACGGGAACGGCTCGAACGACGCGCGCGCCCCGAACGGTGTCATTCCGACGAGGACCGCCGTCCCGCCGGTCGGCAGGCAGGCGATCGCGGTCTCGATGGTCGCCGGGAGGCCGATCGCCTCGAAGCAGGTGTCGGGTCCGCCGTCGGTGAGGTCGCGGATCGCCGCCAGGGTCGCGACGGCGTCGGGCCCCGCGAGCAGCCCGTCGGTCGCCCCGATCGCCCGGGCCAGCTCGAGCTTCGCCGGAACCCGATCGACCGCCACGATTGTTCCTGCACAGGCGAGCGCAGCGCCCATTACACACGACAGCCCGACCCCGCCGAGGCCGATCACGACGACCGACGAGCCTGGCTGGACGTCGGCGGTCTTCGTCGCCGCGCCGACGCCCGTCGTGACGCAGCAGCCGATGAGCGCGGCGACCTCCGGCGGCGTGCCGTCGGGGACCGGGATCGCGGCCGCGGCCGGCACGTTCTGGCGGTCCGCGAACGTGCCGATCGCGCAGTACGTGAGCACCGCGGAGCCATCGGCCGGTCGATGCAGCGCCGCCTCCCCGTCGGGCATCCGATGGGTATACGACGGGCTGGCCGAGCAGCTCCAGACACGCCCGGCACGGCAGGCACGGCACGCGCCGCACGGGATCAGCCAGGCCAGCGCGACCATGGCGCCGGGCCGGAGCCCGGGAAACGCCGCCGCAACGCCCTCACCGAGTGCCTCGACGATCGCCGAGCCCTCGTGACCGAGGACGATCGGGCCGCCACGCTCCCACTCGCCGTCGCGAACGTGGAGATCCGAGTGGCAGACCCCCGCCGCCGCCATTCGGACCCGGACCTCACCCGGCCCCGGCGGGTCGAGCTCGAGGTCCTCGATCCGGACCGGCACGCCCGGCCGGTCGAGGACGGCGGCGCGGATCGTGGTCGTCTGGTCGGTCATCGACGCAGGATCGCACGCGCGGCCCCGCGCGTGGCTGCGTAGACTCACGGCCATGCCGCGCTACACGCCCGAGGATTCGCTCCAGAGCCCGCGGTTCACGGGGCCGTCGACGTTTGCCCGGCTGCCGCTGGTCGGTGACCTGGCGGACGTCGATGTGGCCGTCGTCGGCGTCCCGTTCGACACCGGCGTCACCTATCGCGTCGGTGGCCGGTTCGGCCCGAACGCCGTCCGCGCCGCAAGCGTGATGCTCCGGCCGTACAACCCGAACCTCAACGTGAAGCCGTTCGAGGTGCTTTCGTGCATCGACCACGGCGACATCGCGATCGTGCCGGGCTACACCGAGCGGAGCTACGCCGCGATCGAGGCGGCCGTCGCGCCGATCGTCGAGGCCGGTGTCGTGCCGCTCCTCATCGGCGGCGATCATGCCTGCACGCTGCCGCACCTCCGCGCGACGCGCTCACGCGGGCCCGTGGCCGTCATCGACTTCGACTCGCACACCGACGCGTGGGACTCTTATTTCGGGGAGAAGTACAACCACGGGACGTGGATGCGCCGGGCGATCGAGGAGGGCCTGGTCGACGTCGACCACTCGATCGAGGTCGGGCTGCGCGGCTCTCTCTACGGCGCCGAGGACTGGACCGGACTCCGGACCGAGCTCGGACTCGACTACCTCACGACCGAGGACCTGTTCCGACTCGGCCCGGCCGCGGTGGCGAGTGCCATCCGTGATCGAGTCGGCGACCGCCCAGCCTTCATCAGCTTCGACATCGACGTCGTCGATCCGGCATATGCGCCCGGGACCGGCACGCCGGAAGCCGGCGGGCCGTCGGCGCGCGACTTGCTCGCGATCCTGCGTGGCCTGACCGGGATCGACTTCGTCGGCTTCGATGTGGTCGAGGTCATCCCCGCCTACGACCCGGCCGGCCAGACCGCGACCGTCGCGGCGAATCTCGCCTACGAGATGCTGTCGCTCGTGGCCCTCCGTCGCGCAGGCCCGACCCGGTGATGGCCGAGGCCGACTGGCGGCAGCCCCTCCCGCCCGGCTTCGGCTGGCCGGACGGCGTGCCCGCGGCTGCGTGCTTCACGTTCGACGTCGACGCCGAGTGCCCGGTCCTCTTCGAGCACCCGGAGAGCGCCGATTGGCTCGACGTGATGAGCCACCAGGCATACGGCGCCCGGACGGGGATCGCCCGCCTGCTCCGGATGCTCGATCGCCGCGCCGTCCGGGCAACGTTCTTCATCCCGGGCTACAGCGCCGAGCGCTGGCCGGCGATCTGCCGCTCGATCCGCGACGCGGGTCACGAGATCGCGCATCACGGCTATCTCCACGAGGGCGCTCATGGTGCGTCGGCCGAAGTCCAGGACGCGCGAATTGTGCGCGGACTGGCTGCGCTCGACGAGGTCCTGGGCGTCCACCCGACCGGCTATCGCGGCCCGAACTGGGAGATGACGTTCGAGACGCCCGCGATCCTCGCCCGGCACGGGTTCGCGTACGACTCCGGGATGATGGACGCCGATCATCCGTACATCCTGGCGACGACCGAGGCGCCGAGTGCGCCGACGATCGTCGAGCTGCCCGGCCACTGGGCGCTCGACGACTGGGAGCCGTACAACTACCTGCCGGGCATCACCGGTTCCGGGGTGATCTCGAGCCCGGCCGAGGTGCTCGCGCGCTGGACCCTCGAGCTCGAGGCGCTTGTCGCGGAGGGCGGCCTGTTCATGCTGACGAACCACCCGTTCGTGTCGGGCCGGGCCTCGCGTGCAGTGGCTCTCGAGCGCCTGGTCGAACGAGCGCAGGCAATCGATGGGCTGTGGATCGCGACCGGCGAGGAGATCGCGGCCCACGTCGCGACCCTCGGGCTCGAGCCTGTCGTCCATCGGCGCCCGATCGTCCCGGACTGAGCGGCCGCCCCGGCCGCGTCTGCGACAGCTGACTAGCGGCCGGCCAACCGAGGTCCGAGGCGGAGCTCCGCGACGCCGTCGGCCCGAGGTCGGACTGCCCCGGCTTGGGCCGAGGCAGTCGTGATCGATCAGGTCGGCGGACGCGTCAGCCCTCGATCGGCACCGCGGTCGACGCCGAGTTCTCGAGGAACCAATACACGATCCCGGCCACGATGAACCCGACCAGGTAGGCCACGTCCGCGCCCCCGAGCGTCGCGACGAGGGGCCCGACAAAGAGCGTCTGGTTCATGAACGGAATGGAGACGATGAACCCGACCACGAGGGCAATCAGCGCGTTCCGTCCGCTCGGCAACGCCGAGAAGTCCGCGGCCCGATCTCCGTCGATCCGGGATCCACGTCGTCGCTGCCAGTCGATGAGGACGACCGCGGCCCATGGCCCGATCCAGTAGGTGATCACGAGGAGGTAGTTCTCGACCGTCGCCGCGAAGTTGTTGTAGAAGAGGTAGAGGGTCGCGGCGAAGCTCAGGACCGCGACGATCGCGGCAGAGACCGGGCGAGGGATCCGGATGCCGGCGGCGAGCAGCGAGAGCGAGCCGGTGTAGTCATTCATCGAGTTGACGGCGACGGTCCCGAAGAAGATGGCGATCATCGCGATCGCGCCAATGACGCCGCCGCCGAGCAATCCGTAGATCTGATGGGTGGTGTCGGCCTCCTTGCCGAGCGCTCCGACGACAGCGAGTCCGAGGACCTCGATCCAGACCGCGCCCAGCAGAAGACCGAGGAACGTCCACGTGAACACCTGACGCGGCGGCGTCTCGGCGGGAAGGTACCGGCTGTAGTCGGAGGCGTAGAGCGCCCACGCAAGGTTGAAGCTCCCGGCGATCGTGGTCATCAGGACGAATGTGCCGAACGTATCGGACGTGCCCGAGCCGCCGATCGTCGCCTTCGGCAGCAGCGCCACCGTGACGATCGCGAACAGGATCGCGAGGCCCACGGCCGCGTAGCGCTCGAAGGTATGGATGGCCTCATACCCGACCACCGACAGAGCGGCCTGGAGGATGATCACGAGGGCAAGCCCGACCGGAAACGGAATCGCGCCACCCGTGATCGCGTCGACGGCGTACGCCCCGAAGAACGCGTTGATCGCGTCCCAGGCGATGGTGCTCAGCCAGTTGATGATCCCGGGCACGACGATGCTCTTGCCGAACGGCAGCCGCGCGGCGGGGATCTGGGCCATTCCGGTTCGCGGGCCCATCGCGGAGAGGACGCCGACGAGGCCGGCGCCGATGACGTTGCCGACGACGATCGCGACGACACCCAGCCACCAGCCGAGCCCGACGATCGACGCGAGCGTGCCGACGAAGAACGCGGCCGGCACCAGATTCGGCGTGAACCAGACGGTGAACAGGCGACCGACCGATCCGTAGCGGGCGGCTGCGGGAATGGGCTCCATCCCGTGGCCTTCGATGGTGAAGTCGCCCTCGCCCTTGGGCATCCCGAGGTCTTGCGTGATGGCCGTCATGAGCTGCTTCCCTCTCCCTTGGTGAATGTCACCCGTTGATGCTCCCCGTCGACGTGGACGACGCTCCGCGCTGGCTCGGTCTCGGCGACGACCCGGCCCCGGCGGACCACCCAGCGCGCCGCCGGCCGAAGACGAATTGCCTCCGCTTCGTCGTCGGCGTCGAAGACGACGAAATTCGCTGTCAGTCCCTCCTTCACCCCCCATTCGACCTCGGCCGCCCGGGCCGGGTTCATCGTGACCATCTCCCAGGCTCGGAACAGCTCCGTCCGGCCGGTCATCTGGGCGACGTGGACGAGCATCGACAGCGCGTCCAGCATCGACCCGCGCCCGAGCGGGTACCAGGGGTCCATGATCGAATCGTGACCGCAGGCCACGTTGACGCCGGCCGCGTCGAGCTCCTTGACCCGGGTCATGCCGCGTCGCTTCGGGTAGGTGTCGAAGCGACCCTGGAGGACGATGTTGTCGAGCGGGTTGGCGACGATCGTCACGCCTGCCCGCTTGAGGATCTGGAGCAGCTTGAACGCGTAGGCGTCGTTGTACGAGCCCATCGCCGTCGTGTGGCCGGCCACGACCCGGCCGCCCATTCCGTCGCGGATCGTACGGGCCGCGACGACCTCGAGGAAGCGCGACTGCTCGTCGTCCGTCTCGTCGCAGTGGAGGTCGATCGGCGCGCCGGTCTCCTTCGCGAGGTCGAAGAGGAAGTGAACCTCCTCCACGCCGTCCTCGCGGGTCCATTCGTAGTGCGGGATCCCGCCGATCACGTCGCAGCCGAGGCGCATCGCCTCGCGCATCAGCTCTTTGCCGTTCGGATACGACAGGATGCCGTCCTGGGGGAAGGCGATGAGCTGGATCTCGACCAGATCGCGCAGCTCGTCGCGGAGCTCGATCAGGGCCCGCAGTGCAGTCAGTGGCGGATCGCAGACATCGACATGCGAGCGGATGAGGCCCGTGCCCTGGGCGACCTCCCACAGGATCGCCTCGCGGGCCCGCGACTTCACGTCATCGCGGGTGAGGAACGGCTTCCGCTCGGCCCAGGTCTGGATCCCCTCGATGAGCGTCCCGGATTCGTTGTGGCGCGGCTCGCCGACGGTGAGCACGGCATCGAGGTGGACGTGCGGATCGACGAGGGGTGGTGAGAGAAGCCGCCCGGCGGCGTCGAGCTCGTGCCGACCGTCGGCCGGGATCGAGCCAGCCGGCCCGATCGCGCTGATCCGGTCGTCCTCGACGAGGATGTCGGAGGGGTCGCCCGGACGACCCTGCGTGGGATGGACACGCGCGTTGCGGACGATCAGTCCGGTCGTCGCCACCTGCACCTCATTGGGTGAGACCCCGAGTGAGTGTGGGGCGGCCCACAGGCCGAGTCAAGAACGACGGCTGCCGCCTGGGCACGCCATTGCGGCGTTGGCCGCTGTGCTCCTCGCTCACGGGCGTCCGCGCCTGCTCGCTGCGGTGCTCGCGGCCGCCTTGCGCTGACGCACTCATGCTCGACGAACGCAGGAAGGCGCTTTCGCCGTCAGCTCCCTGGGGTGATCACGACCGTTCCGACCATCCCATACGCCTCATGCCCCGGCAGATGGCAGATGTACAGCTCCGAGCCGCTCGTCGCGAAGGTGACGGTCGTCCGCTTCTGGGTCCCGGCGGGGATGGTGATCTCGGTCGGTCGCGCGTCGTGGACCGGCTCGGTACCGGTCCGGTGACGCTCGTGGGTGGCGGAGTCGCCGACGATCCACTCGTGGTCGATCGGGTCGGTGTTCGTGATGACGAACGTTACCGCCTGCCCGACCGGCACCGACACGATCGCGGGGTCGAAGTGCGAGTAATGGATCGTGATCGCGACCTCGATCGGGTCGTGGGAGCGGGCGACGGCGTTGGCTGCGATCCCGGTCAGGACGGCGACCGCCACGCCGAGACCGAGGCCGAACGCCGCTCGCCCGCGCATCATCGCTACCAGCCGATCGGCCGGCCGGCCGACGGCCGGGCCCGGGCGATCAGGGCGAGCCCGATGAGGCCGACGCCGACGAACCCGAGGGCCAGCAGCAGCCGGCTGAGATCCACGGGAGCCGTCGGCACGACCGCCCCGGGCATCGTGAACCCGGCGTCGACCGCGGACGGCCGCCCGGCGCCCGACGGGTCGATCGCGAGGTCGAACCCGAGCTGGGCGGCGGTGCCGTCGACCGCGACCTTGGTCAGCCAGCCGGAGGACGGAACCCAGTCCATGCCACGATCGCTGTGCAGGTCGCTCAGGAGGCTCGCCGAGGCAACGTCGCTGTGATCGAGGCGGATCCCGTTGTCGCCGGTCGGGACGGGCAGGAGGGCCGGAGCGCGATCGGTCAGCAGGTACACGTCCGCCTGGATCGGCTCGCCGCCGGCCTTGCCCAGGGTCAGGATCCGGAGGGGCACCCACGGACGATCGGTCGGGATCGTGATATGGACCGGGGTTCCGTCGCCGAGCTGCTGGCCGCGGATCTTGGCGGCGTTGGCATCGAACGCGGCGGCGAGGAAGATCTGGCTGCGCTGCGCGTAGAAGTCGAGGACCTCGGGTGCGTCGGGTGGGAGCCGGAAGCCATGGTCCTTCGCCCACGCCCCGATGTCGGCAGAGCCGCCCTTGAGGACCGTGAGGTCGAGGGCGTCGATCTTGACATTCATCAGCTCGACGGCGCCGAGCCGGACCGCGCTCTCGGCGGCGAACGCCGCCGGGACGGGCGGGTTCGTCTCGCGGATCAGCCGCTGGAGAGTCCAATCGCCGCCCTTGACGACGCTCGTCGGGATGCCCGGCAGGGGAGTGATCGAGCCGAACGCACCGCCGCCACCCGCGAACTGGAAGGCTGTGACGTAGTGCTCGACGCCGTCGTGGTAGCCCGCCAGCGTCGTGGTCCGGAGCAGGTTCACGGCCCCGTTCGGGCCGATCAACCCGCCGCAGGCGAGGGTCGGGGTGACCGCCAGGAAGAGGCCGAGAACTGCCGTCGAGAGGCCGAGTCCGAGCCGACCGAACCGTCGCTGCCGCATCGCATCGCCCTCCTGGGCTGGCCGGCCACGATCGGGTCGGCGGATGCGGCCTGTGACGCCAGTCGGCTGGACGCGGTTCCCGGGCTCTCCTCGATCAAAGCCCCAGGCGCGAAATCCGGACGTCGTCGATCCCGATCTCGACGAGGCTGTCGTGACCGCCGTCGGTCGCCTGGACGATGATCCGGATCGTTGCATCGGCAGGCTCGGTCATCGGGATGGAAACCGACTTCCAGCTGGCTCCGACGGTGGCGGACGACCCCAGCGCGGCGAAGACCTGGGTACGGACCCCCTGGTCGTTCTCGAGGAAGACCTTGAGCGAATCGGAGGTGCTGCTCGGGCCATGGGCGAACGTGTATCGGAAGAAGAGGTTGCGGTTCTGCGCACCCGGATTGCCGGGAACGAAGATCGGTGCGCTCCGGATCGTCGTCCTCCCGTCGAGGTCGTTGGCGTTCAGCGACGACCCCGCCGCGAGACCGGTCATGAACGCATACCGACCGTTCGCGGCGTTGTCCGGCTGGATCCGCAGCCCGGACGCCGTGCTCGTCGGGGCCGGATCGCCCCGCGCGAAGCGCCCGCTGGTCGCGGTGTCGGTGCCATCGGGGTTGACCGTCCAGCCGTGGGCGCCCTCCATGTCGTCGAAGAATGGGCCGCAATAGGCCGTGCCCTGGCCGATCGCGTCATACGGGCAGCCGGCTCGGGCAATGAAGTAGAGCAGGGCCGCCTTGTTGCGGGCGGTCTGGGGCGCGATGGTCTCGTCGGCCGGGTAGTGGTCGCCCCAGACGGTCGGCGTCTCGGGCGGGTACAGCTCCCAGGTGAACGAGAAGATCCGCTGCGTGCCGTACAGCCAGTCGATCTCGTCCCCGTCGGTGATGTAGAGGTCGCTCGATTGCTCGGCCGTGTAGCCGTTGCGCGACGCCATCTGGCGGCCGAGCGCAACGAACGTCGAGTGGTCGAGCGACGTCATGTCCGTCGGGATGTTCGTCTTCGTGTAGCCGTACGGCCAGAGGATCAGCTCGCCGTTCGTGTGGAACGTGATGTGGGCCTTGATCTGCTGGATGCCACCGATCCTGCGGCTGAGGACGAAGTCGCGGACCGCGCGGGTTTCCGGTGCCGAGAACGCCTTCGGTCCGCGATAGATGATCGACGACGGGCTGCTCGAGGAGCCACCGCAGCAGGCGAAGTGGGTCGAATAGTTGCGGTTCAGGTCCGTCCCGATCGCGCTCGTGCCGGCGTTCGGCTGGCGGTTCTTGCGCCATGCGCAGTACGGCGGATGGCTGCTCCCGGCGCACGTCAGGTCGTACACGAACCCGTCCGGGTTGACCGCGAAGATGATCCAGATCTCGCGCGAGTCGACGAGGTTCGTAATCTGCGGGTCGGTCCCGTAGTTGTCCGCCAGGAGGTGGAGCAGATAGAGCGCCTGCTCGACCGTCATGTGCTCACGGGCGTGGTGCAGCGCGTCGAACAGGACCTCAGGCTCGGCTTCGTCCGTGGCGACGTTGTCGCTGATCTTGGCGGCCCAGATGTCGCGGCCCTGGTAGCTCTTGCCGATGCTGAACACGTGGACGATATCGGGATGGGCGGTCTCGACGGCGTGAATGTCGGTGACCATCTCGGCGAACGAGTGGTAGCGCGAATCTCTGGGCGGGAAGTCGCCCGCAGTCGGGACGAGGGTCTGGACGGGAGCCGGCGGGGCACCGGTCCCCGCCGCGGGCATGGCCGAGAGGACGATGAATGCGATCGCCACGAGGGCGCCGCCGGACATCGATCGACGAGGAGCGCGCAGGCGTCGGGACATGGACAGAGGGTGACCCCTGCCGGTGTCGGGACGCAACCCCCAATTCGGGTCCGGACGATCACCGGACCATTGGCCTCCGGTCAGGCCTCCGCTGCCTCGACCGGCAGCTGGATCCGGATCTCCGCGCCGCCGCCGACCGGGCTCGACGCAGCGATCGTCCCGCCATGCAGCTCCACCAGCCCTCGTGCGATCGACAGGCCCAGGCCGCTGCCCGTGGAGCCGGCGCCGCGGGCGAACCGATCGAAGACGTGGGGTAGGAGCTCCGGGTCGATGCCCGAGCCGGTGTCGCGGACGACGATCTCGACCCACGGGCGCGTCGCCGGTCGTGCCTCGTGGATCAGGCGCGCCTCGATCGAGATCCGTCCGCCCGACGGGGTGTGGCGCAGGGCATTCGCGACGAGGTTGCCGATCACCTCGCGGATCCGGACCGGATCGACATCGAGCAGCGGCAGGTCGTCGTCGACGTGAGCGCTGAGCTCCACGCCGGCCGTTGCCGCAGTCGCGCCGAACGACGTCGTCGCGTCGGTCGCGAGGACGCCGAGGTCGGTCGGCTCCCGATGGAGGGACAGCGCGCCGGACTCGGACAATGCGAGGGTCCGGAGGTCTTCGATCAGGCGGTCGAGGATGCGTGTCTCCTCGAGGATGGCCGACAGGTGCGTCTCGTCCGCCGGGTGGATCCCGTCGAGGATGGCTTCGACGCTGCCCTGGACGACCGCGAGCGGCGTCCGCAGCTCATGGGTCACGTCGGCGAGGAGCGTCCGGCGCTGCGCCTCGTCGGCCTGGAGCCGGGCGGCCATCGTGTTGAAGCCGCGCGCGAGCCCGCGGACCGGGATCGGGACGGCGCCGCTCGTATCGACCCGGGCGCTGTAGTCGCCGGCCTCGACTCGTCCGGCCTGATCGACGAGCGCGTCAAGGACGGTTCCCGAGCCACGGATCGCGCGGGCCGTCCGGGCAAGCGCGAGGACCACTCCGATCACGAGACCGGCCGTGGCGATCCGCACGACGAGCCCGAACGGACCGGGCGCCTCCGCGATTCGCCCGATGACGGTCGTCGCGATCGACAGCAGGCCGAGGACGCCGGCCAGGAACAGGAATCCGAAGAGGCACCCGAACCCGCGCCACGGCCGCCGCCGATGCGGCGGCCAGGGTTCCTCGTCGGGCAGCCAGGCCGGGCGCGGACCGGCACTCCAGCGCCGATCCCATCCGCCGCGTGCGCGGCCTCCCCGTCGCGCTCCGCGGTGCCGTCCGGGACCGGCCGACCGCCCGTCCGCCGGGCCGTCGCCCGCCCGATCGGGCGGGCCGTCGGTCACGGCCGCTCGTCCGCGAACCGGTAGCCGACGCCGTACACCGTCAGGACGTGGACAGGTCGGCGAGGGTCGGGCTCAAGCTTCCGGCGGAGGTTCTTGATATGCGTATCGATCGCCCGCTCGTATGATTCGAACGCGACCCCGTGAACGGCGTCGAGGAGCTGCGAGCGGGTGAAGATCCGGCCGGGCTGACGGGCCATGGCCGCGAGCAGCGCGAACTCGGTGGGGGTCAGGTCGATCGTCCGGCCCGCCAGGTCGGCCCACATCCGGGGCAGGTCGAGCGTCAGGTCACCGGCCCGGATCAGCGAGACCGCGTCGGGCTCGGACGCGGCGTCGACCCGGCGCAGGACCGCACGCACGCGGGCGACCAGCTCGCGCGGACTGAACGGCTTGGTCAGGTAGTCGTCAGCCCCGAGCTCGAGGCCGATGAGCTTGTCCAGCTCGTCATCGCGGGCGGTGAGCATGATCACCGGCAGGTTCGAATCGCGCCGGATCGCCCTCGTGACGTCGAGGCCGTCGATGCCCGGCAGGCCAAGGTCGAGGACGACGAGGTCGGGCCGATCGCGCCGGACGGCGGTCAGCGCCGCCTCGCCATCACGTGCGGTCCGGACCGTGTATCCGGCGTGCTCGAGATAGTCGCGCGCCAGGTCCGCGATCTTTGGTTCGTCGTCGACCACGAGGATCGTCTTCATCGCGGCTCATCCTAGGGGTTGCAGAAGCGGCGCCGGGCCTTGGGGGGCCCGGCCGCCGCGGAAAGGAGGGGAGGGAGGACGCCCGGCCCGCCGGGCGTCGGGATCAGCTTCCGGCGGGCTTGTCCGGACCAGCGGTTGCGTCGCGGTGGAGGGCGTCGTGCGTCTCCTTGATGCGCTGCTCCCAGGCGTCGCGTCGCCAGTCGCCGCCCGAGCCGCCGGGGCCGCCGGGACCGCCCCAGCCGCGACGATGACCACCGAAGCCGAATGCGGCCCGGATCAGGGCGAACAGGACAAAGAGGAAGAGCAGCCCGCCGAGGAAGCCGAAGAAGCCTCCGCCGTGGCCGAAGCCCCAGCCATAGCCGACGTAGGCGCCGCCGGGGGCGACGGCATATCCGCCGTCGACGACGACCGCGTGGCCGGTCTGGACGAGACCGGCGGTGACCCCGGCGTTGTAGGCGGTCACGCCGATGCCGATGGCGCCGCCGATGAGGACAATGGCGAGCAGGATTCGAGCGAACGTTCGACCGTTCATGGTGATGGTGCTCCGTGTGCTTCGTGGGTTCGACGTGCTCATCGTGGGCCGCTGATGTGGGGCGATTGTGAAGACGCGACGGAGACTCGGCGGAGGCTTCGTCCGTTCGGAGGATCGTTGAGGTGGACTTCCCGCGGGCAGGCCTCCACCTCCGTCGCCGCATGGCCGGAGAGGCGGGGCCGGCCTACCGTCCGTGGCGCATCACCCGACCGAGTGCCCCGCGATCCGCGACGCACTCGACTCGACCACCGTTCGAATCGCTGCGGACGCCCGGCTGGGCCGGCTCCCTCCGAGCGAGGGGGGCCGCCCGTCCATCGCCTGAACCTGGTCTCGCGATTGGCGCTCGGGCACCCGGACCCGCCTGGTGCTCGACTTCTGCGGCTGAGCCCGAGACCGTTGACGCGGGCAGCGCCGGCCGGCCGGCGGGGCGCCGATCAGCTGATGGCGAGGGCCCGCCGGCTGAGCTCGTAGGCGCGGGCCAGGTCGCCGGTCTCCGCGGCGAGCTCGCTCCACTCCGTCAGGACCAGGCGGAGGCGGAAGGCCGGGCCCGTCTCCGCGACCGCTGCCGCCCGCTCGAGGGACGCCGTCGCCAGCTCGCGATCGCCCCGCAAACGCGCGGTGCGGGCCATCGTGAGCAGGGCGTCGACGAAGGCCTTCTGGTTGCCGAGCTTCTCGGCGATCTCCGCGGCATCCGCGGCGCGACTGGCGGCTGTGTCCAGGTCGCCACGGGCCAGGGCGATCCGCGCCTCGGTGTCGGTGAGGTCGGCCAGCCGGAACTGATCGCGATCATGCTCCATGCCGAGCCGCGACTCATGGGCGTGTCGCTCTGCCGCCTCGAGGTTACCAAGCCCGAGGAACGTCATGGCGAGCTCGTTCTCGATCGATGCCGACTCCGCCCGGGCGTCGACCGACCGGAACAACGCGAGACTCTCGATCCCGGTCCGAACGGCACCTTCGAGGTCGCCTGACAGGCGATATGACTGGGCAAGGGAATGAAGCAACGTCGCTCGCCGCCGGTCGTCGAGGTCGGCGCCGATCGAGCGCGCCTCTTCGAGCAGGCCGATCGCGGTCGCCGATTCGCCGGCGCCCGATTCGACCGTTGCCAGGGCGACGAGGATCCGGACCCGGAGGTCGGGATCGCTGAGCTCAACCGACGTCGCGGCCAGGAGCTCCTGGAAGAGCATCCGCGCGCGGGCGGGATCGTCGATCGCGTGATGGCCCGCGGCGAGCCAGTAGGTCGCCCGCATCGCGTCCGCCGCGCGGCCGGCCTTCGACAGCAGCTCGACCGCCTCGCCTGCACTGGCGATGGTCGCGCGCGAGAGGCCGAGCCGGTAGCTCGCCTCGGCGAGTCCGAGGAGCGACAGGCCTCGCCCGACGCCCGCAGGGTCCGCGTCGAGGATCGTCTGGAACCGGTCGGCGGCGGCCTGCCAGTCGCCCGCGGCGAGGCGGAGCTCCGCGTCGAGTCGCTGCCAGTGGGTGTCCTCGTCGGCCAGGAAGGCGCTCGGCACCGTGCCCAGCTTTCGAGCGAGGAAGCGGAGGGCCGCCATGGACGGCTTGATCAGGCCGTTCTCGAGGGCGCTGACGTAGGCCTTCGTGTAGCGCGGCTCGGCCAGCTCGCGCTGGGTCAGTCCGGACCGAGTCCGAGCGGCCTTCAGGCGACCGCCGACCTGGCGGGCGAGGTCGAGGTCCTCCTTGGCGAGGCTCGGGCGATTCCGCGTGCGGGTGGTCGTTTCAGTTGTCATGGCCCGGATCATACGCGCCATGACAAGGGCGGATTGACTCCGCCTGATTTGCATGCGATGCACCATTTGGGCTGCAATGTCGCTAAATACTTGTGCATCTCGCCGCAACGCCTACCATGAACGGCGTGTCCTCTCGCCTCGGGCCCGGGTGGAGAAGGAGCAGACCCCATGCGCTTCCATCGTGCCCGAACCATTTCCATCTCGGCGATTCTGGCAGCCGCCGCATTCCTGGCCACAGTGGCAACGGTCCTCGCCGACGGCGGCGGGGGGCCGATTCCCAAGTGAATTTCGGAGATCCCACCCCGACATCGTGATCACGGCCGACCGGGCAACGCGACAACGCCCACTCGTCATACGCCCGGCACCCCGGGGCGGAGGATCATCGGTTGTCGCGTATGCCGGTCGGCTGTGACCGCGGTCCGCGGTTCAGGCCGGATCTCGAGGGCCGGAGTCGGCCGGCCCGGTCGGGGGACGGGCCGGCCAATCTCCGGGGCCGCGTCGTCGCTGTCGGGCGATCTGCGGCCTGGCGACATCGATCAGCTTGTGGGCGCGATCCAGGGATCGCCCGTCGAAGAACATGCTCAGCGCCTCCTGGCTCGCGTCCGTCCAGACGGCGATCCGGCCGGACGGCCCGCTGCCGAGCTCGAGGCGAAGGTGGCGGATCTGTTCGAGCGGGAAGGAGGCGACACCGCTCCTCGGTCGCCGTTCGATGCCGTCGCGCGCCACGATGACGCGGTGCGTCGTCAGGAACATCATCGCCCCGATTCCGCGCAGGACGACGAGCAGGGACTCCTCGCGACCGAGCTCCGGGCCTTCGAATTGAGCGCCGAACTCGGGCTTGGCGCCGCGACTCCCGCGCCGCCCGGGCAGCCCGCGCAGCCCGGGCGCGTCGCTCCCGGATCCCGGGCTGTCGCCGACTCGGGTGGCCCGATCAGGCAAGGTTCCGTTCCTTCCATGCAGGGAGGGGGTGCCCGGCATCCGGCGTTCCCCTCGGTCGACGCCGGGACCGAGCCAATTGAGAATACTTGACTTAGCCACATTCGGCATGCTCGTCGGGACTCGTCATCCACCAGATCCGGCCCGAGGCGGCAGACTGGGAGTGTGGAGAGGCGATCTCACCCAGCACTGCGGCGACGGTTGGCACGGCGATGGCCGCCCGGGCCGGCCGGTCGAGCGGTCGCCGGGCTCGCGATCGTCGCGATCGTGGGCTCGATCCTCGCGCTGACCTCCCTGCCGCCCGGTGCGCCGTACAGTCCGGGGGCGGATGGCGGCGGGCCCGGCTCGACGGTCGGTCGAAGCGCCGCACCCCCACTGCCCGGCCACGAGGTGTACGGCTTCGTCCCGTACTGGGAAATGGACGGCACGATCGCAGATCACCTCCGCGCGACCGACACGACGACCGTGGCGCTTTTCTCGGTGACCCACACCGGCAAGGGCGACATCGCGACGAACCAGAACGGCTACAAGGCGATTGCCGGCCCGGTCGGCCAGGCGATCGTCGCCGACGCCCACGCGCTCGGCAGGCGAGTGGAGGTCACCTGGACCAGCTTCGGTTGGACGAGGAATCAGGCCTTGTTCGCGTCGGACGCGCTCCAGCAGCGCGTGATCGACTCGCTGGTCCGGCTGCGCGCGGGTCTCTCCGTGGACGGCATCGCGGTCGATGTCGAAGAGATCGCCGACTCCGACATCCCGGCCTACGGCGCCTTCCTCGGCCGGCTGCGGTCGGCGCTCCGAGCGGCTGACCCCGAGGCGACGATCACCGCGACGACCGGTGCCGGACCCCAGGGCGCCGTACTCGCCGCAGCGGCGAACCTTGCCGGGGCCGATCGGATCTTTCTCATGGGCTACGACTACCGGACGGCAACGAGCCAGCCAGGCGGCTCGGCCCCGATCTCCCGTGGCGATGGTGTCGAACGATCGATCGCGTGGTCGCTCGAGCTGTATGCCGCGGCCGGGGTGCCGGCCGAACGGACGCTGCTCGGGCTGCCGCTCTACGGCCTGTCGTGGCCGACGGCGAGCGCCGCGGTGGGCTCGCCGGAGACCGGCCGCGGCGACATCTGGGTGCCGCGCCGGAACCTCGCGACGTTGCTCGATCCGTCGATCACGGCCTCGTTCGACCCGATCGAGGACGTCGCCTTCCTCGCGATCCCCAACGGCAAGGCCTGGCGGGCGATCTACTACGACACACCGCAAAGCCTCCGACCGAAGCTGGGCCTCGCCAACGGCCTCGGCCTCGCGGGCGCAGGGTTCTGGGCGGTCGGCTACGAGCGCGGCCTGCCCGGGTACACGGCCCTGATCGCCGACTTCCGGGCCGGGAGGTCGATGGCCACGGACGTCATCGGACCTGCGCCCAGCGGCGGATCGAGCCCGAGCGCCGGGCCCAACTCGAGCCCGAGCGCCGGGCCCAACTCGAGCCCGAACGCCGGGCCCAACTCGAGCCCGAACGCCGGGCCCAGCTCGAGCCCGAGCGCCGGGTCCAACTCGAGCCCGAGCGCCGAGCACTACCCGAGCGTCGGTCCCTGACCGCGGCGAACATCACGCCCGGGTACGCCCCGGCGCTCGAGCTCTGCGGCCAGGCCGTCGAGGTCGTCGGCCGGAACATAGATCGCCGGAACATGGAAGATCGTCCAGTGAACGGGGGTCGTGAAGTCGATCCGGACGCCGCCGTGGGGGCTGCCGCCGAAGGTGACGTCGCCGTGGCGGTTGCTGCGCCGGACGCCGATCGCGGTGATCCACAGGAATGGGCCCTCGATCTGCCAGCGCGCGATGTTGGCCATCGGCGTCCGGAAGTGGGACCAGCCGAACTGGACCTCGAGCTCGCCCTCGTGGCCGTCGCCGATGTCGATCCAGGCGTCGTCGGCCTGGACGCCGAACAGAAGGCGAAGCGGCAGCCGCGACTTCGGGCCGACGCGGATCGGGAAGCGCATCGTGGGCATCAGTCCACCCGGGCCGCCGGGTCGCCGACCACCTCCGGAGCGTGGCCTGCCAGCCGGTTCTGCTGGGTCAACCAGAAGAGAAGCGCGAGCGACGGGGCGATCAGCAGCGCCGCAACGACGAACACCACCAGCAACGACGAGAGTGAGCCGGCGGGCGCGGCGGCATCGGCGAGCGACAGGGTGCGCGGCAGGATGTCGGGATATTGGGCCACGCCCCAGCCCCAGATCACCGCCACCACCGCCCCGACCGCGAGCGGGCGCGTCCCGACCGGTGCGCGTTGCCCGATCGCGACGAGCGCGGCGCCGCCGAGCACGAGGCCTGCCGTGACGAGCGGCCAGCCCCGACCGGTCAGCTCGCCGGCAAGGACCGGCGCGTCGATCGCGAGCACGAGAATTCCGATCACCGCCAGCCCGCCGGTGACGATCGCCGCGCCGCGCGCTCGCCGCAGGAACAGGGACGCGAGGTCGGCCTGGCCGAGCCGTCGTGCATCGGCCACGAGGAAGACTGCTGCCACGTAGGCGCAGACCGAGACCGCCATCAGCCCGACGAGGACGGAGGTCGGGTTGAGCCAGCTCCCGACGAGGTCACCGCCGCCCGGCTCGAGCGAGACCCGGCCACTGGCGATCCCGCCGCCGGCCGCGCCGAGGAAGAACGGTGTCATCACCGACGATGCCGCAAAGATCGCCGTCGTGATCCGGCGCCCGCGGGCGCTGCCGATGACCGGCCGGAACGCGAAGGCTGCCCCGCGCAGGACGATCCCGACGGCGGCCAGGCTGATCGGGATGAACAGGCTCGACATGATCGCGGCAAACGCGGCCGGAAACGCGGTCCACAGGATCACGATGTCGAAGATCAGCCAGGTGTGGTTCGCCTCCCAAACCGGCCCGATCGCGGCCGCGATCAAGCCTCGGGACCGCTCGCCCTGGGCGCCGCGTCCGGATACCAGGTCCCAGAACCCGGCTCCGAAGTCGGCCCCGCCGAAGACCGCGTAGGTCGTGACGCCGAGCCACAGGACGACCGCGGTGAGGTCGACGAGGGTCATCGATCGTCGGGCGGGCCGTACGGGACGCGCTCGCCAGCGTGGCGACCGTCGCCCTCCGCAGTGGCCCGTCCGCCGGCCGCCGCATCGGCGGTGGCCCAGCGCCGGGTCATCGTCCGCAGGATGGCGATCGTCGCGATCCCCAGAACCGAGTAGAGCGCGATGACGGCCGCGAACGTGATCCGGATTCCGCCCGACTGCGAGACGGCGTCGGCGGTCCGGAGGACGAGGTACACGACCCACGGCTGGCGCCCGACCTCCGTCACGATCCAGCCGGCCTCGAGGGCAACGATCGCGCCGCCACCCGCGAGCGCCGCTGCCCGGAGGAACCAGCGGGCGGTGGCATGGTCGCGCTTTCGAAGGCGGAGCACCAGGCCCCACAACCCGAGCACGACGAGGGCCGTCCCGATACCGACCATCGCGTCCCAGGCCAGATGGACGATCGTTGCCGGCGGGCGCTGGTCGAGCGGAATCGCGTCGAAGCCGGTGATCGGCGTGTCCGGGCTGAAGCCGGCAAGGATCGAGCCGAGGTTCGGGATCGCGAGACCGCCGACGACCTCATCGCCGACGAGCACCCCGCCGATCGTGACCGGCTGATTCGGGCCGCTCCGGGTGATCAGCTCCATCGCGGCGAACTTCGCCGGCTGGTCCTCGAACACGGCCCGCGCCGCGATGTCGCCGACCGCGACCTGGATCGGCGCCGCGATCGCGGCCACCACGAACGGGATCGCGAAGCCGAGCCGCACGTACCGGTCGCGGTGCCCCCGCAGCAGCCCGACCGCGTAGACGGACGCGAGGAGGAATCCGGTCACGAGATAGGCGGCAAGGAGCATGTGCGGGACCTCGTACCAGGTCGCCCGGTTGAAGATCACCGCCAGCGGATCGACCGCGGCGACCCGACCGTCCGCCCCGATCGTGAAGCCCGCCGGCTGGTTCATCCAGCTGTTCGCCGCGATGACCGAGAACGTTCCGCCCAGTCCGGCCAGGGCCACCGGGATGCCGCTGGCCAGGTGGGCGCGAGGCGAGAGTCGCTCCCAGCCATAGATGTAGATCGCGATGAAGATCGCCTCGAGGAAGAAGAACAGGCCCTCGATCGCAAACGGGATCCCGAAGGCACCCCCGAAGCGACCCATCAGGACCGGCCAGAGGAGGCCCATCTCGAAGCTCAGGACGGTTCCGGTCACGGCTCCGACCGCGAACGTCACCGCCATGATCAACGACCAGCGCCGGGCGAGGAGGAGGGCGACCGGATCGCGCCGCCGAAGGCCGATCGCGTTGGCGACGAGGACGAGACTGGGCAAGCCGACGCCGAGGCACGCGAGGATGATGTGGAAGCCGAGCGTGAACGCCATCTGCGACCGCGCGGCGACGAGCTCGCCGGGATCGATGGTGAGAAGCCCGAGCGCCGGAATCACGAATGTCGCCGATCGAGGGGGGTCGGGCGGTCAGTCGGTTTCACGACGAGCCCATCGTACCCGCGTGTTCGACGACCCGCGAGCGGGCCACGGCTGTCGAGCGCCCGCGACCGCCGTTCATTCATCGGGGATTCATCTCGTTCGCGCCACAGTCGTCCCACCGCCGACCGTCGCGCGACCTGGCTCCCCCGAGCCGGGACCGGATGGTCGGCGGCGACCCGGCGGATTCGGCATGCGAGATGCGTTCGGACGCGTTCGGACGCAACGGCCTAGGATCGGCCGCACCTCCAGCACGCCTTCCCAGAGGTCCTCTGACATGCGCATCCTCGTCGTCGAGGACGAGATCGACATCGCGGATGCGGTGAAGGGTGCCCTGACCGCCGATGGCCACGCGGTCGACGCCGTGGGCGACGGGCGAACGGCGCTCGAATGGTCGGATGCCTATCCCTACGACCTGGTCATCCTCGACGTCATCCTGCCCGGGATCGATGGCTTCGCGGTCTGCTCGGAGCTGCGTCGAGCCGGCTTCGGTGCGCCGATCCTCATGCTCACGGCGCTCGACGACGTCAACGATCGGATCACCGGCCTCGACCGGGGTGCCGACGACTATCTCGCGAAGCCATTCAGCATGGACGAGCTCCGGGCCCGGGTCCGGGCGCTCGGCCGGCGGCGTAACGAGGACCGCGCGCCAACGATCGAGGTCGGCGACCTGATGCTCGATCCGTCGTCCCTGGGCGTGACGCGGGCCGGCCGGCACATCCGCCTGACGGCCCGCGAGTTTGCTCTGCTCGAGCTCCTCGCCCGCCACCCGGGCCAGCTGTTCACCCGGGAGCGGCTCATCGAGAGCCTGTGGGACGCCGACTTCGCGGCCGAGTCGAACATCGTCGAGGTCTACATCCGGAGCCTTCGTCGAAAGGTCGATGACGGGCGACGCGATGGGCTGATCGAGACGGTCCGCGGGTCGGGCTATCGGATCCGGACCGGCGTGGACGCCTGATGTTCAAGCAGGCTCGAGTCCGGCTGACCGTCCTGAACATCGTCCTGTTCGGACTCGTCCTGGCCGCGTTCAGTGTCATCTTCTATGTGGCGTTCGCGACCGTCCTGTCACCGACCTTCGACCTCGCCCCGGAGCTTTCGAACGAGCAGGCCGCGGAGGCCGGCTATCAGGCCTCCCTCGATCAGCTTGGCCTTGCCCTGCTGATCGGCGACCTGCTGGTCGTGGTGCTCGTCGGGTTGATCGCGTGGGTCCTGGCCGGCCGGACCCTCCGCCCGATCCGGGAGTCCCACGCGCGACAACGCCGGTTCGTCGCCGACGCGTCGCACGAGATGCGGACGCCCCTTGCGGCGATCCGTGCGTCCGCGGAAGGCGCGCTCGAGGACCCCGGCGCGGCGTCCACCGACCACCTCCGGCGCGCGCTCGGTGTCGTCGCGACCTCCGCCGACCGGCTGACGCGCCTCACCAACGATCTCCTGCTGCTCGCCAGAGCCGACGAGCTTCCGACCAGCCGGCCCGAAGCCGTCGACCTGTCGGTCCTGGTCGCCGAGACCGTCGAGGCATTCGCGGTCGCCCACCCCGATCTGCCTCGACCCCGCGTCGCCCTCGTCGAGGACCTGCGCGTCGTGGCCGACCCGGACGAGGTCGGCCGGGTCGTGGCGAATCTCCTCGACAACGCCTTCCGGTATGGAGGCGGCGCCGCCGCCGATTCGGTCCGGATTGCCACCCGATCGACGGACCGGGACGCCATCGTCGATGTCACGGACAGCGGTCCGGGGATCGCAGCGGCCGACCTCGAGCGCATCTTCGAGCCCTTCCACCGGGTCCGCGCCGACACCGGCGCGCCGGGCGGCAATGGCCTCGGCCTCGCGATCGGACGCGGCCTCGCCCAGCGCAACGGCGGCCGGTTGACGGTCGCCAGCGAGGCCGGCGCCGGTGCCACGTTCCGCCTGAGCCTGCCGCGGCTCAGGTGAGGTTCATGTCGGCGGGCGATGGTCCGCGGCAACACGCCGACGAACTGTCGGCTCGGATCCAGCGAGGTTTCATGCGTTCCGTTT
Source organism: Acidimicrobiales bacterium (assembly GCA_031370985.1). GTDB lineage: Bacteria > Actinomycetota > Acidimicrobiia > Acidimicrobiales > AC-14 > CADCTB01. The sequence goes on along the minus strand of JANMRJ010000542.1, from coordinate 3,392 downwards.
CCGATCGCCGTCTCGTGCCCCTGCTCATCGTGCCGATGCTCGCGATCGCTGTCGCGGCCTGCGGCAGCGGCGCGCCCTCCCAGGCGCCGTCCAGCGTCGCCCCGACCGCAGCGCCGGGTGCGACCGCGGCCAGCCCCGACACGACCGCGACGTCGTCTGGTGACGTGGCGTCTCCCAACGCCAGCCGGGTCGAGTCGGCGGCGCCCGAGTCGGGCGGCACGACCGCCGCGGGCGACATCCCGGACAACGCCGTCTTCCTCCGGTTCCGCGGCGGGACGCCGGCATTCTCGATCCAGTACGTCGAGGGCTGGCAGGTCACTCCGCAGCCGGACGGGGTCGTGATCCGCGACAAGGACAGCTCGGAGACCGTCGCGATCGTCGCTCCGACCGACGCGACGGGGTATGTCTCGTCAACGGACCTGCCCGCGCTCCAGGCGCAATCCGGCTTCAAGCTGGTCAGGCAGGACACCGTGAAGGTCGGCAGCGCGACCGATGTCCATCTCGTCTTCCACCTGCCGGCTCCGCCGGATCCGGTCACCGGCAAGCAGGTCCCCTCGACCGTCGACCGCTACTACGTCCCGGGTCCGGCCGGCCTCGCGATCATCAGCCTTTCCACGCCCGACGGAGTCGACAACGTCGACGCCTTCCGCCAGATGATGCAGAGCTTCACGTGGGCATGATGGTCCATCAATCGCCCGTCGCCACCGGGTCGGGCGCGCTCGCGGCATCGCCGACGGCGCCGATCATCGAGCTCCGCGACGTCATCCGGGTGTTTCGCGAGGTCGACGTCGAGACGATCGCCCTGCGCGGGGTCGACCTGTCGATCGCCCCGGGCGAATTCGTCGCGATCATGGGCCGTTCAGGCTCCGGCAAATCGACCCTGCTCCAGCTGCTCGCCGGCTCCGATCGGCCGACGGCCGGGCGCGTCGTCGTCGACGGTGTCGACCTGTCGCGGGCGGAGGAGAGCGCACGAGCGACCGTGCGCGGGTCGCGGGTCGGCATCGTCTTCCAGAGCCAGAACCTCGTGCCGTTCCTGACGTTGCGGGAGAACATCGAACTGGCCGCACTGCTGGCGGGTCGGCCGATCGACGGCTCGACCGCGTCGGCCGCACTGAGCCGGGTCGGTCTCGACGGACGGGCCGATCACCGTCCCGCCCAGCTCTCGGGGGGCGAGCAGCAGCGGGCCGCCCTCGCCGCCGTCGTCATCTCGCGGCCTCCGATTGTCCTCGCCGACGAGATCACCGGCGAGCTCGACACGGCCAACGCGACCATCCTGCTCGATCTGCTCGAGGAGATCCACATCGCCGACGGCATGACCCTCGTCCTCGCGACGCACGACCCCGAGGTCGCGCGCCGCGCCGGGCGGATCATCGAACTCCGGGACGGTCGAGTCGTCGGCGAGCGGGGACCGGGATGAGCGTCATCGCCGGTACCAGCGTGATCCGGTGCATCGGCCTGACCCGGCGCTACGTCGGAACCGGGATCGATCCGGTCGTGGCCGTCGATCGCGTGGACCTCACCGTCGAGCCCGGAACCTTCGTCGCGATCGAGGGACCGTCGGGCTCGGGCAAGACGACCCTACTCGGCCTTCTCGCCGGCCTCGAACCGCCCGATGACGGAACGGTCACCGTCCTCGGCCATGACCTCTCGCGGCTGTCCGGAGCCGAGCGTGCCCGCCTCCGCCAGCGTCAAATCGGGATCATCTTCCAGTCGTTCGGCCTGATCGCGAGCCTGCCGGTCGTCGAGAACGTCGGGCTGCCGCTGCTGCTCGCAAACGTGCCAGAGGAAGAGCGCACGGCCCGTTCCCGATCCGTCCTCGAGGAGGTCGGCCTCGGTCATGTCATCGGCGCCCGAGTTGACGAGCTCTCCGGTGGCGAACGCCAGCGAGTGGGCGTCGCCCGCGCCCTCGTCATCGATCCGGCGCTGATCCTCGCCGACGAGCCGACCGGCAGCCTCGACGAGGACAATGCGGCCGGCGTCCTGGCGCTCCTGGTGGGCGCCGTCCGCCGGCGCGGAGCGAACCTCCTCCTCGTCACCCACGATCCCGTGAGCGCGGCGCGCGCCGATCAGCGCTACGCGATGCGGGACGGCCGCTTGACGGCAGGCACCCGGGCATGAACCTCGTCGGGCACGCGCTCCGGCTCGTCATCCGCGAGCCACGTCGATCGCTTGCCGCGCTCGTCGGAGTGGCGCTCGCGTCGTCGCTCATCACCAGCGTGCTGCTGTTCGGCGCCGCGTCGGGCACCACCGTGACCCGGCGAGCCCTGGCCAGCCTGGCCATCGATGCCCAGGTCATCCTCGCTCCCGCGGCTGACGCCAGCAGCAGCGCCGCCCTGCTCGTGGCCGATCCGGCCGTCAAGACGGTGGCCCCGTTCGACCTCGCCCACTTCGACAGCGCCGCGGCATCGAAGGCCGGGACTGCCACCCAGACCAGCGTCGGCGTGCTCGTCGGCATCGACCCGGGCTATACGGCGGCCACCGGCCTGTTCGGTCCGTCGTCCGGTTCGGTCGCACCCGGCCAGATCGGGATCAGTCGCGACCTCGCCTCGAACCTCGGCGTCGTGCCCGGTGACTCGATCGTGTTCAGCCTGCCCGGCGGGGCGTCGATCAGCCTGACCGTGTCCGGTGTGATCTCGATCGACGGCGCGGACCTGCTCCTCGGACCGATCGATGCCGCGCACCGCGCCGCTGGCGCCAACTCGCCGACGAATGTCGCCGTCATGAGCCGTGCCGATCTCGAATCGGCGGTGCTGCCGAAGATCCCGGCCGGCGCGGCGGCGTCCGATCCGACGACCACCGGGCAGGCCGCCGGTGCCGCCTCGCCCGTGTTCGCAGCGGATCCGGCGGTCCGTCGAGAGCTCCACGTCCAGCTGGACCATGCGCAGCTGCCGGGCGATCCCGTCGCCGCGTCGACGTGGCTCGATTCGATCCGGCGCCGGGTCGAGAAGCAGGGTGCGGGCGCATTCCAGTGGGTCGACGATGCCAGCGCCTCGCTCGAGCCCCTTGCGAGCGACCTCGCCTGGGGCCAGATCCTGTTCATCTTCCTGGCCCTGCCGGGGATCTTCCTTGCTCTGGCCCTCTCGCGATTTGCCGCCGACGCCACGGCCGATGCCACACGCCGCCACGCGGCATTGCTCCGATCGCGCGGTGCCACCCGAATCCAGCTCTGGAAGGTGTTCATGGCCGGGACCGTGATCACCGCCCTGGTCGGCTCGATCGTCGGCGTCGCAATCGGCGCCCTGATCGGGCTGGGCCTGTTCCGCGAGGAACTGCTGTCGGCCGGCTTCGCCGATGCCATCGGTCGCTCGGGAATCGTGGCGATCTCGCTGACGACGATCCTGGCCTCGCTCGCCGCCATCCTGCCGCTTCGATCGCAACTGCTCGAAGAGGTC
>JANMRJ010000540.1:0-4086 GCA_031370985.1 Acidimicrobiales bacterium | reverse complement strand
GTCGAGTGATGGCAACGCGAGCTCGGGCGCGAGCTGGCCAACGGCGACACCGATGGTTGCCTGGCTCGCGGTCGGGGACGTCGTCGGTGTCGGGCTCGCCAGCGGCCGGTCGGTGGCCGACGGCAAAACGAAGGAGGACGGCAGCGGCGCGGGGCTGCTTGCCTGGCCGGGCGCAACGGGCAGGAGGAGGAGGATCGCGAAGAGTCCCAGCATGGCCGCCGCGACGCCAGCCAGACCCGCACCGATCAACGCCTTCACCGGCGAGGGCTCCTTCGTCCATGAACTACTACACCCTGTGTCGTATGAGCGAGTATACGGACCTCAAGGGACACCCCGCCTGGGTCTATGGACTGGCCTACACGTTCCTCAAACCAGAGCGAGGGCGTCTGTCCCCTGGTCCACGTCAGTTGACGAGCGCCTCCAGGACCGGCACGACAGCATGCGGCGTCGGCATCTCCTCGATCGCGGCCTGCTGGATTCGGGCGACTCGCGTGAACTGACCTTCACCGATCAAGCGCCTGGCGCTGTCGCGCACGGAGATCGGGCTGAGGTCCGACGGCATCAGGCGAAGGCCGACGCCAACCTCGACGATCCGCTCGGCATTCATGAACTGATCGGCGCCCTGCGGGATCGCAAGCATCGGCACCCCGGCGTTGAGCGCACCCAGCAATGCCCCAGACCCCGCGTGGGAGACCAGCAGATCACAACACGGGAGGAGCTGGGACTGCGGGACGTACCGCTCCACGTGGACGTGGTCGGGCTGCGGACCGAGGGCGGCGGGGTTCCCGTCCGCGCCGACCGTCACGATGATATTGAGCGGCTCATCGCGGAGCCCGTCGAGCACCGTGCGGAAGACGTCGGCAGTGTCGTTGAAGACGGTACCCATCGTGACGTAGGCGGTCGGCCGTGGCGGCAACGCCGCGACCCAAACCGGGAGGATCGCGTCCGGGGCCGCGTCGAATCCCATCGGCCTGAGGCGCTGGACGTTCGGGACCTCCGCGATCTCGGGTTCCTGGATCCCCGGTGGGCAGATGTCGAGATAGAGCTCCCCGCCGATCCCGCCGACTCCGGGGTTCCGCACCCCGAGTCCGCGGCTGATCGGTGCCAGCGTCTCTGTGGCCAGGCGTCGCAACAACGCCGGGCGGAGGATCCCGAATGAATGCTCGACATGGGCGACGCCGGCCGCCTCGGCGGCGATGGCACCGGCCATCTCCGCTGTGTCGTGGATGACCAGGTCGGGCCGCCACTCGGCAACGACGCTGCCCAGGTCCTCCAGCATCGGTGGGACGCGAACCCGACCGAAGAGTCCGGGAAAGAGGTGCCGAGGGCGGTCCCCCGGCGGGACGCCTGCCCAACCCGGCGTCGTGGCCACGAAGCGCGCCATCGCGTCGCGCTGGTTCAGCCCAGCGGGATACGCCTCGAATCCGACGCCGCGCACATAGGCGCAGAAACCGGGGTCCGTCGCGAACGCCACGCGGTGCCCGGCGGCCTGAAGCGCACGGGCCAGCGGGACCATCGGATGGAAGTGCCCGTGGCCCACCACACACGTGAAGAGGACGTTCACGAGGCGAGTCTATCGCTCTTCTCTATGGTCGCTCTGGCGGCCGCGCGGACCGGCGACGTCCCTGACCTCGCCGGTCCGCGGATTGATGGGTTTGGAGGATTACTCCTCGCCGTCGAACTGATGGTCGACGTTCTGGCCGGCGGGATCCTGGTGGCCCCCGGGACCGTCGGTCTCAGTGCCCGAGACTTCGGACCCTTCGGAACCCGCAGGCGCGGTCTCCGCGGTCGTCGTGGTCGATGCGGTCAGGGCCTTGGCCGTGACTGCGGAGTCAACGGCGCCCGCGACGTCCGGGGTCGTCTGGTCGCCCTGCTGGAGCGTGTCGGTGTCAGGACCGGCGGGCTCCGGCTGGACGATCGGGGCCGCTGGTGCCGGGGCCACGGCCGACGGACTACCCGCGAATGCGATCCCCGCGCCGGAGATCAAGAGGACGGCCGCGGCGGCGAGCGCCGGTGCACGGAAACGGTCGAGCTTCATGGCTCAGTCTCCTGTTCGGTGATCGGGACATCTGCCCGATCGCTGGACGCACCTTGCACCGCGCGCCGTAAACGTCCGGTGAATCGCCGGCCACCACAGATTCACGTGGGATTCACCCGGCCGGGCCACGATCGGGACATGAAGATCCTGATGCTCGAGGACGACCAGCGCCTTCGATCTGTCGTCGTGCGCGGCCTTCGTCGCTCCGGGCACACGATCGACGTGGCAGGCACCCTCGAAGAGGCGCGCTGGTTCCTGTCCGAGACCAGGCACGATGTACTGATCCTTGACGTGATGCTCCCCGACGGTGACGGCTTCGCGCTGTGCCGTGAGTTGCGTGCCGCCGGTGATTGGAGCCCCGTCCTCATGCTGACGGCGCGTGACGCAGTGACTGATCGCGTCCGGGGCCTCGACGTCGGTGCCGACGACTATCTCGTCAAACCGTTCGCATTCGCCGAGCTCGAAGCGCGGCTTCGGGCCCTCGACCGACGTGGTCCGACCGACCGACCGACGAGCATCGTCGTCGGCGAGTTGGAGCTCGATCCCGGGGCGCACCGTGCGACCGTCGGCGCGCGGGATCTCGGCCTCACCGGGCGCCAGTTCGCGCTGCTCGAGTTCTTCGCGCGCCGGGCCGATCAGGTCCTCACACGGGCGCAGATCCTCGACCAGGTCTGGGACTGGGCGTTCGACGGCGATCCCCGGATCATCGATGTCTACGTCCGGTCGCTTCGGCGGGCGCTTGGCGCTGGCCCTGGGGGACCGTCGATCGAGACGGTTCGTGGCGTCGGCTATGCCCTTCGCCCGACGCCTGTGGCGTAGCCTCGCTCGTGAGCATCCGGTCGCGCCTGGCCGTCAGCTACGGCGCCGGCGTGGTCGTGACCCTGGCCATCGTCGGGCTGTTCGTGTGGTGGCAGATGGGCGCCGCCCTCCGGGGTTCGCTCGAGACCACACTCCAGACTCGTGCAGCCGGGATCCTCATCTCGCTCGAGAACGCAGGTCAGGCGGGTCTCCAGGAGGCGGACCAAGCAGCACCTGGGGTGTTCGCCGCGCTGTTCCTGCCTGACGGATCGCTCGCCGATGCCACCACGGACGCGCCACGAGGCATCCGGCCCACGTCGGGTGTCCTCGACACCGGGGGACGGCACTACCTCGTGCGGACCGAGGCGGCGCCTCGCGGCACGATCGTCGTGACGGGGGCCGATCTCCAGCCGATCGCCGACACGCAAGCTGCGCTCGCGCGGCTCCTGCTCGGGGTCGGACTCTCCGTCGGCGCGGCGTCCCTGTTCGGCGGCTGGCTATTGGCTGGACGCGCCCTTCGGCCAGTGGACAGGCTCATCGACGATGCCGCGGCGTTGGGTCCGGGAGACCTCGACCGGCGGCTCGCCCCACCGGCCCGCATGGATGAGGTCGGTCTTCTGACGCTCACCTTGAACGGGATGCTCGACCGGATCGCCGAGTCCGTCGAGCGCCAGCGCCTGTTCGTCGCGGATGGCATCCCACGAACTCCGGACGCCCCTGGCCGCGCTGCGCGCTGAGCTCGACATCGTTGAGCGGGACGACGCGTGCCTCACCGACTATCGCGAAGCCCTGCAACAGGCACAGGGCGACGCCATTCGTCTGACAAGTCTCGCCACCAGTCTGCTCGACCTTGCGGCGACCCGCGAGGACGCTCGCTCGATCTCACGCACGCCGGTTCGCCTCCGCCAGCTGGCCCTGTCAGTCGTCCGCGGTGTGGATCCACTTGCTCGCCAGCGCGGCGTGGCCATCGAACTCGACATCCCCGATGCCGTCGTGTGGGTCGACAGGACGCGGATCGAGCACGCTCTCGGGAACCTCCTGAACAATGCCGTGATGTACGGCGGTCGCGGAGGCGAGGTCGAGGTTCACGGCCGGATCGAGAGCGGGCCTGTCGGTCGGACGTTGACCGTCGATGTGCTCGATCGGGGACCTGGGCTGGGCGACGACCCACCGGACGACCTGTTCGCACCGTTCCATCGCGGCACCCGGGCGAGTGGCGCCGGGTCGGGCCTCGGGTTGGCGACCGTCGC
>JANMRJ010000538.1:0-2031 GCA_031370985.1 Acidimicrobiales bacterium | reverse complement strand
CACGCAACGCCGACCCGGCTGCGCTGTGCCGAGGCGGGCTGCGGCACGCCCATCTGCCCGAAGTGCCTGGTCAAGACCGCGGTCGGGCTCAAGTGTGAGGAGCACGCCCGGGGCGTCGCCCCCCGGTTCGAGAACCGTGCACAGCGCTCTGCTCTCGCCGCGGTGTTCCTGGTGGCCGTCGCCGTCGTGGTCCTGGCCCTCGCCGTGTTCAAGCAGAGCTCCAGGCCGGCGCCGGCGGCGGACACCACGCCGGCGCCGGCGGTCTCGGGCGACAGCAACGCCACCGGGCGGATCGTGCCGGCGTCGGTGTACGTCGTCAACATCGACGGATCCGGTGCTCGTACCCTCACCAACCGCCCGCTGGCGTTCGATGCCCGTCCGGCCTGGTCGCCGGATGGCACCCGGATCGCCTTCGAGAGCACCGTCGACGGGAAGCGCTCCATTTGGGTGATGCAGGCAGACGGCCAAGGGCTGCGCCGGCTGACCGAGGTGTCGGGGCCGGCGTCGGATGAGGGGCCGGCGTGGTCGCCGGCGGGTGACCGCATCGCCTACGCCAGCAACCGCGACGGCAATGCCGAGGTCTACGTGGTTTCGGCCGACGGGTCGGGGAATCGCCGCCTGACCGACAACCCGGCGGTCGATGGCTTCCCGGCCTGGTCGCCCGACGGCACCCGGATCGCCTTCGTCAGCGACCGTGACGGTCAGTCCGGCCTGTGGACGATGCGGGCCGACGGGTCGGCGCCGGCCCGGCTGGTGGCGGGTACCGCCGCCGCGGCCCGGCCCACCTGGTCGCCCGACGGCCGGTCGATCGCCTTCGCCAGCGACTGTGACGCCGGCAACCTCGACATCTACCTCGCCGAGGTCCCCGCCGCCGGCGGGGGGCCGCCGATGTCCCCGCTGCCGGCGCCGGCGGGGCGCCGGCCAAGGTCATCGCCGGCCCCGGCCAGGACGGGGAGCCGGCCTGGTCGCCCGACGGCACCAAGATCGCCTTCGCCAGCGACCGGGACGGGACCCCTCAGGTGTACGTGGCCAACCGGGACGGCTCCAACGTCACCAAGGTCACGTCGAAGGCCAGGAGCTACGCGCCGGCGTGGGCGCCCGAGGGGACCAAGCTTGTCTATATCCATGACCCGGTACCTGGGAGCTGAGGCAGGAACTCTCGGTGTATGCGTCGAACATGTAGACCAGTGGTCGAAGTCCTCAAAGTCTCGAGCAAGTCCAACCCCAACTCCGTCGCAGGCGCCCTGGCCGGGGTGATCCGCCAGGCTGGCGCGGTCGAGGTCCAAGTGGTGGGCGCCGGCGCCCTCAACCAGGCCATCAAGGCCATCGCTATTGCCCGGGGCTTCGTCGCCCCCTCGAACATCGACCTGGTGTGCATCCCCACCTTCGCCGACATCGAGATTGACGGGCAGAGCCGCACCGCCATCCGCCTGGCGGTCGAGGACCGGGCCCACCGCCTGGCCGAGGCGCCGGCCGCCACCCGCCCGGTGGTCGCCGCGGTCGCGCCCGCCCTCAGCTGACCTGTTCCTCAGCGGAATCTGACATCGTGCCGACGGAGAGATTCGAACTCTCACTGACGACGCCCTAAACGTCGTGCCTCTGCCGGTTGGGCTACGTCGGCCGGCGCCGTTGGGGATTCTAGGAGCGTCACGACGATGGAGGACGAGGACTTCTCGCTGTGTCTGGGTCCGCGCGGCGGAGTAGTACATTTCAGTCCAAGCAAAGTTGGTTGGGGCAGCCTGTTGGGGTAGAACCGCAAAGCGCGGTGGGTCCCTGGTGGCCGAGATGCTCCACGAGACCATGGGAACAGTTAGGAGCGCATGGCGGAGTCGGACGATCAGGCGGGCACGAAACGCGGGGGCCTGGGCCGCGGCCTTCTCCGGCGAGCGCTTGGTCGCCGGCGCTACCGCGGCGCCAGCCAGATCGCTGTCGATGCAGTGGCGTGGTCAGTGGCCCTTTCCGCCGCCACGCTGTTCCGGTACGACTTCCAGGCGTCCAGTGCGAAATTTCGCGGCCTTCTCGTGCTCATCC
>JANMRJ010000497.1:0-1352 GCA_031370985.1 Acidimicrobiales bacterium | reverse complement strand
GCCTGGACCGCATCGAGGGTCAGCTCGGCGTCGCCGCTCACCACGTAAGCCACGCGCGCCATCGCAGCGTGATGGGCGACGACGAGCTCGGTGAAGGCCGCCGTGTCGCCGCCTGCGGCGCGGCGGACGGTTGCGTCCACGTTGTCAGCATGCCGTTCGGTCACGGCGATGTCCGTCATGGAAGGTAGATGCTGCCTGATCCCGAACTGTCCCGGGACGACGATCAGGTTGTTCCCGAGGTCGTCGGGAGATCGACGCGAACGGACGCGCTCGGCTCAGGCCTTTGCGCGCACCATCCGGAACGGGGCGCCGCCGCGGGTGATCAACACGCCGACGACGATGATCAGCCCACCGAATACCTGCCCGAGCCGGATCGGCTCGGCCAGGAAGAAGAATGCAAGGATGACCGCGAGGGCCGGCACGAGGAACTGGTATGCGGCTGTCCGGGTGGGGCCGACGACGCGGACCGAGTTGAGGACGATCACGTTGGCCACGCCTGCCGCAAGGAAGCCGGAGTACAGGACCGCGCCGACGGCGCCGGGCGTCAGCTGCGCGACATCCGTCGTCGCCAGCTGGCTCGCCGCGAGCGGGGCGAGGACGACCGTCCCCGCGATCGTCGCCCAGGTCGTCGTCCGGAGCGGCGAATGGCGGCGCAGGAAGGGCGCCCCGAACGCGGTGTAGATCGCCCAGCAGATCGCCGCCAGCAGGGTGATCGCCTCGCCGGCCAGCGATCCGCTGAGGCTGAGGCCCTCGCCGCTCGCGACCACGGCCGCGACGCCAAGAAACGAGACGATCCCGCCGACGAGCTTGCCTGGCGTCAGGACATCGGACCGGGCGACGACCGCGAGGAACGCGACCAGCACCGGCGTCGACGCGATGATCAGGGCCGAGTCGCCCGCGGCGATCTGCTTCAGGCCGGTCGTCCACAGGATCTGGTAGATGCCGAACCCGAGCGCGCCGAGGGCACAGATCGCGATCAGGTCCCGGCGCGGCAGGCCGATCGAGCCCTCCCGCCAGCGGAGCAGGAGGAGGAGGGTCGTCGAGGCGATCGCGAAGCGCAGGAACGTGAACCCGACCGGCGGCAGGACCGCCAGGGCCGACTTCACGACGATGAAGTTCATGGCCCACAGGACCATGACCCCGAGGACGGCGATCTCGGCGATGCGACGCTCGCTGACCGGCACCGAGTCGCGCATCGTCGTCGGACGAGGTCGGGCTGCGGCGCGCGGGCTCGCGGGGGTCGTCGGGTTCGCAGAAACGCCCTCCTCGGGCGAATGGCGTCGCGGAGCTCCGCCTTCGGCCTCGGAGGGCCGGGTGGCAGGTCTTCGGGGAGCGCTTACCGGCTCATCGAG
>JANMRJ010000467.1:0-23382 GCA_031370985.1 Acidimicrobiales bacterium | reverse complement strand
TTCCCACACCGATGTACATCGGGATCCTTCCTCTAGCTAGCCAGGTAGGGTTCGTTCATTCCCCACCTCTACCACGGACAAACACGGCCGCTCCCGTCGCAAGATGTTTGGCGGCCAGGCATCCTTGGAATAGCCTGTATGAGGAACCAACCGCTTCGGAAGAGAGGACACAAATGGGACTCGTCGTCGTACTGCTGCTACTTGCATTGGTGCTCGGGGGGATCGGCTTGGCCGCCCACGCGCTGTGGTGGATGCTGATCATCGCTGGCGCGCTGGTCATCGCCAGCGCCTTCACCGGCGTCGGGCGTCGCCGCTCGCTTCGGTAGACGGCCGTAGAAAAACTCGGTGCCGACGATGAACGTCGGCGCCGAGGGCACGAAGCGTTCGGGACGGGGCTTCTCCGGTCGTGCTCCACTACCGCATCCGCCGCAACGCCGGGCGGAGGTACCGTGGGTAGCCATGCTCCGGGCACGGACCCTGCTGGCTCTGGCATCGAGGTCGTGGACCCTGCCATCCCCGACCGCCCCGGACCGGGCTGCCCGTAGCCCCCGGGTCCGGACCTTGCCGCACCTAGGCAGGCACGTCAGTGCAGCCAGAACGATCGGAAGGCGTCAGGTGTAGCTGCGGGCCTGGAGGCGGTAGAGCTCGGCGTAGTGGCCATCGAGGTCGACGAGCTCGGCATGCGTACCGACCTCGGTGACCCGGCCGCCGGCGACGACCAGGATGAAGTCGGCCATGCGGACGGTGGAGAAGCGGTGGCTGACAAGGACGGTGATGGCGCCGGTGGTCGTCGCCGCCCGCCGGGCCTGGTCCGAGAACCGCTCGAAGAGGGCGTGCTCCGTGGACGCGTCGAGGCTGGCGGTGGGCTCGTCGAGCACCAGCAGCAGCGGATCCGCGCGCATCATGGCCCGGCTCAGCGCCACCTTCTGCCACTGGCCGGCGGACAGGTCCACGCCGCCGTCGAACTCCGCCCCGAGCTGGGTGGCCAGCCGGTGGGGCAGGCCGTCGGGGAGGTCGGCACCGCCACCCCGGGCCAGGGCACCGAGCACGGCGTGCTCGTCGTCGAGATCGTCGAGCAACCCGACCCCGACCGAGTGCTGGGCGGTGAAGTGCAGCCGGGCGAAGTCCTGGAAGCCGGCCGATGTCCGGGCCCGCCACTCGGCCGCCCCGAACCGGCGCAGGTCGGTGCCATCCACGGTGATGGCGCCGGCCGTCGGCTCGTAGAAGCGGAGGAGCAGCTTCACGAGGGTGGTCTTGCCGGCGCCGTTCTCGCCGACCACGGCGACGATGGCGCCGGCGGGCAGGTGAACGTCGACGCCCGACAGCACCGGCACCTCGGTCGTCGGGTAGGTGAACCCAACGCCGGCGAAGGTGACGCCGGACACCAGGCGGTCGGGCACCGGCAGCCGGTCGCCGCCGTTTTCGATGGCAGCGACCTCGGCGTCGGCGGCCTCCCGCGATCGGTCGACCAGCCACCGGTAGTGGCCCACCGCCTCGACGGTCCGGCTCCACCACGCGGTGAGGTAGACCAGCTCGGACACCTGACCGTTCACCTGTCCGCCCAGGCCGAGAACCAGCACCGCGTCGCCCACGGACAGCTCCCCATCGACGGCCCGGCGCACGACGAGGACGGCAGCGCCCATGTAGCCGGCCGCGAACACTGCCCAGCCGAGACCCTTGAACACCGCCCCCTGGATGCTGACCGCCCGGCGCCGGCGCTCGACCGACTCGTTGGTTTCCAGGTGCCGGCGCTGCAGGTCGGCGGCTAGGCCGAACAGCCGCACCTCCTTGGCTGCGTCTGGCCGGGTCCCCAGCTCGAACAGCCGGGTGAGGAGGCGGTACTCCTCGGCGTTGTCCCGCCACGTCTGCCGCCACCGCCGTTCGACTCGGACGGAGCCGAGCAGCGAGGGGAGGGCGGCGAGCGGGAGGAGCCACAACGCTGGGTGCAGCCGCCCGAGGAGCACCATGGTGGCGACCAGCTGGACGAGCGCGGCCAGCGTCCACGGGATGGGCATGAACGGGTTCACCAGCTGGCTGCGGTGACGGCCGAGCAGCTCCAGGCGGTCGGCGTAGTCGGGACGCTCGTGGTGCTCGAGGCCGGGAAGCCCGCCGACCAGCTCCATCACCCGCTCGTCGAGGTGCAGGACGGTGTGCTCGCGCAGCCGCATGCGCAGAGCGATGCTCGCCCATTCCAAGACGTGCTGGGCCCCGGTCAAGCCGGCGATGACCGCGACCCCGGCGTACACCCGGGACGCGCGCCCGGTGACCACGCCGTCGGCCACCACGGCCACTCCCACCGCCCGCATCGACCCGGTCAGCGGGAGGAACATCACCGTTAACAGGGCGCCGATCGAACGCCAGCGGTCGGCGGCCCAGGAGAGTCGGACCATAGTCGCCGCGTTGGCCAGGGTCTCACGCATCGGCGAACCGGCTGGCTTGTAGCGCGTACATGCGGGCGTAGCGCCCGCCGGCGGCGATGAGGAGGTCGTGGGTGCCGTCCTCGACGACCCGCCCACCCTCGAGCACCACGATACGGTTGGCCCGGCGCACCGTCGAGAACCGGTGGGAGATGACGACGGTGGTGACACCGGCCGTCAGCTCCAGGAACCGGTCGTAGAGCTCGGCTTCGGCCCGCACATCCAGGCTGGCGGTCGGCTCGTCGAGGACCAGCACGCCGGCGCCGGCGTCGACCGCGAACAGGGCCCGAGCCAGAGCCAGGCGTTGCCACTCGCCGCCGGACAGGTCGGCGCCCCCGGCGAACCGGCGGTCGAGGACAGTGTCCCAACCAGAGGGCAGCCGCTCCACCATGTCGCCCACGCCGGCCCGGTCCGCCGCGGCTGCGACCGCATCCCGGTCGCCGGCGTGCTCCAGGGCGCCGACCGCCACGTTGTCGTGGGCCGAGAACGGGTAGCGCACGAAGTCCTGGAAAATGGCGGCCACCCGCCGCTGCCACCTCCGGCGGTCGAGCTCGCGCAGCGACCCCATCGACGGTGACCCGCCCACTGGTCGGCTCGTACAGGCCAGCGAGCAGCTTGGCCAGGGTGGTCTTGCCGGCGCCGTTGTCGCCCACGATGGCGATCGAGCAGCCGACCTCGATGTCCAGGTCGAGGCCGTCGAACACCAGCGTGGCGCGCCCGGGATAGGAGAAGCCGACCGCCTCGAAACGGATGGACCGCCGCGGCAGGCCGTCGACCGGCCATCCCGGAGCGGTGTCCACCGCTGGCGGCAGCTCCGACTCGAGCTGCTGGAGGACGTGTAGCGAGGCCAGCCCGTCGTTGGCCTGGCCCTCGTACTCGCCGAACAGGCCGAGGCCGGCGGTGCCCAGGACGGCCTGGACGTACACGAGGACCGAACCCACACCGATGGCGCCGTCGAGCCCCCTCCGGGCGACGAGCCACACCGCGGCGCCCTGCGCGCCGGCGACCAGCACCGACACGCCGAATGTTGCCGCCACGCCGTTGCGGCGGGCCCGCCAGACCGGCGCCATGCTGTCGAGGAACTCGGCCCGGTACCGGCCGGCGAGCCAGCGGTCGAGCCCGAAGACGCGGACTTCCTTGGCCATGGCCACGTCGGTCGCCACCCGGCGCAGGTACCCCGACCGCCGGAGCTCCTTGGACCGCCGGAAGATCACGCTGGTCTGCACCTCCCAGACCCGCCGGCGCCAGCGGAAGACCACCACCTGGACGACGCCCAGCACCGCCGCCACCCACCAGCTGAACGACACGACCACCGCCAGCGCGGCGGCGCCGGCGATCCGCCGGTTCCAGATGATGCTGAGGGCGTAGACCGCCGAGCCGGGCGTGGAGCCGGCGATGGCGCCCTGGGCCTGTTGCAGGCGGTCGACGGTCGCCGGATCCTCGAGGTGGGCGATGCCGGGTGGCGCCGAGGCCAGCGCCATGATCCGGCGGGCCATCACCGTGTCGACCCGGACGAGGAGGGCATCGGCCAGCGTCTCTCGCACCGGGTTGAGCGCCTGCTGAACCACGAAGGCGACGATGGCGACGGCCAGGAACCGGGTCAGCCGGACGCCGGCCGCGGAGTCCATCCCGGCCTCCACCGCTGCCGGCAGAGCGCCCATGGCCGCTCCCGACGCGATGAAGAACACCACCGGCAGCAGGCCCACGATGACGGTGGTCAACACGGCGGCGGCGGTCAGCGACGAGCTCGTCCGGCGGCACACGCGCAGCAGCTCGATGACGGACGCGCGCGGCCGTTGGGTCGCGAAATCCCGGCGCCCAGTGGTCCGCACGTATGGGACCATACGAACGGTCGCGAACGTGGGAGGAACGTGGCAGTGCCCGGCGGTTCGAACGTCAACGGCGTCTGGATCCGGCTCGGCGGCCGCGTCAGTGTCGAGGTCGACGGCCGTTCGGTGGACGACGCTCCGCTCGGGCACCTGGGCCGGCTGGCTCTCGGGTTCCTGGCCGCCGAGCGCCATCGGCCGGTGTCGCGCGACGAGCTGGCCGACGCCATCTGGGGCGAGCACCCGCCGGCGACGTGGCCCGACGCCGTCCGGGGTGTGGTGTCGCGTGTCCGCACCGTGCTGGCGGGCGCCGGGCTGCCGGCGGCGACCACCCTGACCAGCGGGGCAGGCTGTTACCAGCTCCACCTGCCCGCCGAGGCGCTGGTCGACATCGAACAGGCCGCCGCCGCCCTCGACGCCGCCCGCACCGACCTCGATGTCGACGCGGCCCGGGAGGCGGTGGCACTTACCACCGGCCAGTTCCTGGCCGGGTGCGAGGGCGAATGGGTCGAGCGGCGCAGGCGGGCCCTCGCCGACCTCCACATCGACGCCCTGGAGGTGCTCTCCGCTGCGGCCACCGCGGCCGGGCAGTTCGCCCTCGGCGCCGAGGCGGCCGAGGAGGCGATCGGCGTCCAGCCCCTGCGGGAGTCGGCCTACGTCCTGCTGGCCGGCGCCCACCACACTGCTGGGAACCGGGGCGAGGCGCTCAGGGCCTACGAGCGGTGCCGACGCACCCTGGCCGAGGAGTTGGGCGTGAGCCCGTCGGCCCGGACCGAGGCGATGTACCTCCGGCTGCTGACCGACGACGGGCCGGCGCCGGCGCCGGCGCCGGCGCCGTCCGCCGCGGACGCCCCGGCCATACCTAGTTCGATCACCAGCTTTGTCGGGCGCCAGCAGGCCATCGCCGAGGTCCGCAAGCACCTGGGCGCGGCCCGCCTCCTGAGCCTGGTGGGTGTCGGCGGGGTGGGCAAGAGCCGCCTCGCCCTGCAGGTCGCCGGCGAGGTGGCCGGCGAGTACCCCCAGGGCATCTGGCTGGTGGAGCTGGCCGCCCTCGCCGACCCGGCGCTGGTGGCCCCCCAGGTCCTGTCCGTCGTAGGCGCCCCCGAGGTGCGAGTGGAGCCGGCGACGGAGTCGCTGGCCCGCCACCTCGGCGGGTCCCGCATGCTGCTGGTCCTCGACAACTGCGAGCACCTGGTCGGCGCCTGTGCCTCGCTGGCCGACGAGCTGCTGCGGCGGTGCCCCGGCCTGCGGATCCTCGCCACCAGCCGGGAGGCCCTCGGCGTGGCCGGCGAGACCATCTGGCCGGTGCCGCCCCTGACGGCGCCCAGCGAGCATGACGCCGACGGCGCCGGCGAGGCGCTCCTCGACTACGAGGCCGTGCGGCTCTTCGTCGAGCGGGCCAGTGCCGTTGCCCCCGAGCTGCGCCTCGACGACCAAACCCTCGCCGACGTGGCCGCCGTCGCCGCCAGGCTCGAAGGGATCCCTCTGGCCATCGAGCTGGCCGCAGCGTGGGCCAAGGTGTTGTCCGTCGCCGAGATCGCCCAGCGCCTCGACGACCGGTTCCGTCTGCTCGTGGGCGGGCCCCGCACCGCGCCGGCCCGCCACCAGACGCTGCGCGCCGCCCTCGACTGGAGCTACGAGTCGCTCTCGCCCGACGAGTCGGCCGTACTGCGCCGGCTGTCGGTCTTCGCCGGCGGGTGCAGCCTCGGCGGCGCCGAGTCGGTGTGCCCCGCCGGCGTGGATGTCCTCGACGCTCTTTCCGGCCTGTTCGACAAGTCGCTCGTGCTCGTGGACCGCACCCGGACGACCACCCGGTACCGCCAGCTGGAGACGGTCCGCCAGTACGCGGCCGAGCGCCTGGTCGAGGCGGGCGAGGAGACGGCGAGCCGGAACGCCCACCTGCGCTGGGCCATGCTGCTGGCCGAGGCGGCCGAGCCCCGCACCCAGGGGCCCGACCAGGAACAGTGGCTGGACGCCCTCGACGCCGAGCACGCCAACCTCCGCGCCGCCCTCGACTGGGCCGCCGGCGCCGGCGCGGCGCCGGAGACGGGCGCTCGCCTGGCCGGCGCCCTCTGGCGCTTCTGGGAGATCCGGGGCTGGCTGAGCGAGGGGCGGGCCGTCCTGTCGACCTGGCTCGAGCGCGACGACCTCACGCCGTCGCTGCGGGCGCGGCTGCTCATCGCCGCCGGCATCCTGGCCCAGCGTCAGAAGGACGCCGGAGCCGCCCGCGCCTGGTACGAGGAGTGCGTCGTGATCCGCCGGTCGCTCGGCGAGAAGCTCGGCGAGGCCAGCGCCCTCCACGGGCTGGCCAACGTCGCCTACCTCACCGACGACCTGCCGACCGCCGCGGCCCGGTTCGAGGAGAACTTGGAGGTGGCCCGGGCCATCAACGTCCGCCCGATGGTGGCTGCCTCCCTGCTGAACCTCGGCGTGATCGAGCACACCCTGTTCATGCGCAAGCGCACGCCGAAGGAGGTGTCCGGCCCCAAGGCCGTCGCCTATCTCACCGAGGCGCTGGCCACTTACGAGGCACTTGGGGACCGCCACGGTGTGGCGCTGGCCCTGGAGAACCTCGGCACCACCAGCTCGTGGCTAGGCGAGGACAACGCCGCCTTCCGGTACCAGGAGCAGAGCCTGGCCCTGCGGCGCGTGCTGGGCGACAAGCCGGGGATCGCCACGTCGGCCCGGTACCTCAGCCGGATGGCGCTGCGCTCCGGCGACTGCGGGATGGCCCGGGGCCTGTCCGAGGAGTGCCTGGCCATCGAGCGGGAGCTGGGCAAGCCCTACGACGAGGCCGAGGCGCTGGGCTTCCTGGCCCAGGTGGCCATGGTCGAGGGCAAGTTCGACGAGGCCCGCTCGCTGCTCGACGCGAGCATCGCCATGCACCGCCGCGGCTCCGACCGCCCGGTGCCGGCGTGGCTCCTGCATGCCCTCGGCGAGGTCGCCACCACCCAGCGAGACCTCCCGGTCGCCCGGTCCTCCTTCGAGGAGATCATCGACGCCGGCCGTGCGACTGGCTCGCCGTCATTGGTGACCGGCGGGCTGGCCCGCCTCAGCCTGGTCGCGCTGGCCGAGGGCGACATCGACGGCGCCGCCGAAGCCGCCGCCGCAGCACTGGCCGATCCCGAGGCGCGCGCCAGGATCTGGATCCTCTCCATCGCGGCCGAGACGGCCGCCGACGTGGCCATGGACCGGTCCGACGCGGCGACTGCGGTCCGGCTGCTCGGCGCGTCGGGCGCGCTCCGCCTCACCTTCGAGCCGCCCGCTGAGCGGCCGTTCCTGCCGCCCGAGCACGACCGCATCTCGGCCACCGCCCGGACGGCCCTGGGCGAGGAGGGGTTCGTCAACGCGTGGGAGGCCGGCGCCGGCCTCGACCGGGACCAGCTGGCCGAGCTGCTCGACCGGGTCCTGTCCCGCCACTGATCGGCCCACGAGGTCCTCACCCCTTCCGGCCGGGGGTGCGCTCCTCGCCGCATCGCCCGATACCCTGGTGACATGGCTGAGGCACCCAGGCTGATCACCGCCGAGCAGCTCGATGCCATGTCACCGGACGAGCGCGCTCGGGTGGTGCGTGAGCACGTCGTGACCGACCTAGACCAGCTCCCGGATGACTTTCGGGGGCGAGTCGAGGCCACCGCCGGCCGGCTGGCCAAGCAGCTCCATCGCCCTGCCTCCGAGTGAGCCCACGGCGACAGGTTCGCGTCGCCTCCTCCTTCTTCGACCGGCTCGACGAGCTACTGCCCGACGAGCGGACTGCCACAGGCGTCGCCTCCACCGCGGACTTCCTGCTTCACGAGATCCCGCCGCTCATCGACCTGCTTGCCGCGGACTACGAGGCGGCGACCCTGGTCGTCCCAGGCGTGCCGGATGTCCGCGTCCTGATCGCCACGGGAGTCCTCGTCGCCCACGTTGCGCTCTATGTCGTCCCCGCAGCAGATGGTGCGGTAGAGATCATCTATCTCGAAATCGACAACGCTCCGTAGGAGGCGGCTGCGGGTTCGTGACGGAGCGCCCCCAAGCAAACATGCTGAAGATCGGTCGCCGCAGTTCTGGTCTGCGCCTGGCCGGCCACCGCCCTACTGCAAGAATCGGACCTCGACGCCGACGAGCTCATAGATCGCCGCGGCACGGGTATCGAGCGTGACCAGCACGGCCCCAGCATCGCGAGCGGTGATCGCCACAAGGGCGTCGTAGATCGATCCCCCGACCCGCCCTGCCGCTGCCAGTTGGTGGACAAGTTCGCGATGGTGGGCCGGCGACGGCGCCCCGAGCATTGTTGGGAACCGGTCGTCGAGCCAGGTTTCGACGACCTGGGGACTGGCCCGATGCGGTGGCGGGAAGCCAGTCAGAACGGCATACGTCTCCAGAACGACGTGCGCCGGCACAGCCACGCCTTCGTCGAGGACAGCGCAGGCGACCTGATTGAACCGATGCCACTCCCCGAACGCGGCAACCGCCACCGAACTGTCTACCGAGATCACGCGCCGGTTACCGCCGCACCGACTCCGTGGCCGCCCGCACCTCGTCGGGGCCGATCATCGGCAACGGTTCGTCGGTAGCGGCAACCAGCCCCTTGCCACGCCGGACGAGCCGCATGGGCGTCGGCACCGGCTCCAGCTCAAGCCGGCCGTCGCGCACCCGGATCTCGAGCACGCTGCCCCCCCGCAGCTTCAGCGCATCGCGCATGACCTTGGGAACGACGACCCGGCCGGCCCCGTCGATGGTAATTTCCATGGTAGTGATTCTACCAGCGCCCGTGTTTCGTAGCGCGGGAGCGGTCGGCGCCACCCGAGCACTGATCCGTCACGCCCCGGCGATGTCGTACTCCTTCAGCTTGGCCTTGTTGGCCGGCGTGGGCGCCTGGAGCCGCAGCAGCTCGGCATAGATCCCATCACCAGCGGCGAGTTCGGCCGGCGTGCCGATCTCGGCCACGCCACCGTGGCGGATGCTCACGATCATGTCGACGTTCTGGATGGTCGAGAGCCGGTGGGCGATGATCATCGTCGTTCGGCCCTCCATCAGCCGCTGGAGTGCCGCCTGCACCTCCCGCTCGGCCTTGCTGTCCAGCGAGCTGGTGGCCTCGTCGAGCACCAGGATGGGCGGGTTCTTGATCAGGGCGCGGGCAATGGCGATGCGCTGCTTCTGGCCGCCCGAGAGCTTGACGCCCCGCTCACCGATCTGGGTGCCGTAGCCCTCGGTAAGGCGCTCGATGAAGTCGTGCGCATTGGCCGCCCGAGCCGCGGCGACAACCTGCTCCTCCGTCGCCGCCGGGTCGCCATAGGCGATGTTCTCCCGCACGCTGCCCGAGAACAGCGCCGGCTCCTGGAACACCACACCGATGTTGGCCCGCAGCGACGCCTGGCTGACCTCGGCGATGTCCGCCCCGTCGATGGCGATGGACCCGGCCGCCGGCTCGTAGAAGCGGAGCAAAAGGTTGGCCAACGTGGTCTTGCCCTCGCCGCTCTCACCCACCAAGGCGAGCTTGGCGCCGGGCGCCAGGGTGAAGGAGACATCGTCGAGCACCTGCTGGCCGCCGGCGTAGGCAAAGGAGACGCCTCGGTACTCGACCCGGCCGGCAGCCACCTCCAACACACCGGCCCCCGCCGTGTCGCGGATACTCGGCGCCAGATCCATGACCGCCAGGTAGTCCTTGCTGTCGGCCGCGGCCCGCTGGATCTGGTCGACGATGAACGACGATGCGAACAGCGGGAACTGGGCCTGCAAGGCCAGCTGGAGCATCAGCACCACGGTGCCGATCGACTGCTGGATGGGGCCGAAGTCGCCGTTGAGCGCCTGGGTGATGATGAGGGCGTAGATGGCGAAGAAGATGACGTGGAGGCTCAAGCCCCGGTAGACATCGAAGCGGTGCCATTCCTTGGACTGGACCCTGGTCCGGGCCTCAATGCCCACCCGGGTGTCGGCAAAGATGCGCCGCTCCGCCGCCTCGCGCACGAAGGACTTGACCACCCGGATGTTGCCGATGACCTCAACGAAGCGCCCGTGGCCGTAGTCGCGGCCTTCGTTGATCTCCTCCTGCTTCGCCTGCCACCGCCGGCTGGTGCGGGTGGTCAGCCAGATGTAGAGCGGGAAGAGCAGGGCCAGCAGCAGGGCCACCAGCGGCGAGTACCGAGCCAGGATCAGAAGGGTGAAGGCGCTGGTGAGGAAGAAGGTGATGAAGTTGTTGGCCATGGCCTGGACGAGCTCGGAGATCCCGGCGATGCTGCGCTCCAGCCGCCCGGTGATGCGCCCGGTGATCTCGTTGTCGTAGAACTCCAGCGGCAGCTCGAGGAGATGGTCGTAGTAGCGCTGGCTCAACAACGTCTGGAGCTTGGCGGCCAGGATGTCGCCGATATGGCCCTGGATGTTCGTCAGCAGCGAGACCGCCACGCCGGCGGCGAAGAGCATCCCGAGGAGCATGCCGATCTGGCCAGTGCTCACCGACCCGCCCGTGCCCCGCTTTACGACGGCATCGACGAGGTACTTCAGGAGGAACGGGTTGGCCTGGTTCAGCACCGCCACCACCACCACGAACGCCGCGGTGGCCAGGTAGTAGCGCTTCAGCACCCAGGAGTACCGAATGATCTTCAACAGCTCCCTCACGCCGGCGAGCCTACGAGCACCGGCCTGGTGGCCGGCGCGAGGCTCGCTGACAGGTGTCGCTCGGGGGTGCTAAGTGCGGATCACCAGTATTGACACGGCTCCGGCGCCGGTGGACCATGCGGCGGGTCGCGCCCCTGTCGCGGGACCTGGGGGAGGATCCGCAGCGATGAACCGGACATGTCGTGCAGCGCTGGGTTCGGGCGGTCGGGTTCTGTCGATGGCGCTGGCGGTGTCGATGCTGGTCATGGCCGGAGGGGCGGCCGCCGAGCGACTTCCCGAGCCGGTGGTCACGCCTTCGCAACAGGTCACCAAGGACCTTCGCCCTGGCCGCGGCTACACCAACGCTCAGGTCCTCGTTCACCCGGAGAACCCGAACATCATGGTCATCGCCCATGCCGACTTCAGCACATCGACCTGTCTCGTCCACGTCAGCCGCGACGCTGGCCGTACCTGGGCCGAAGCGCCGGCCAAGCCGGTGCCGCCCCAGTACAAGACCTGCACCCGACCCGCCTTCGGGGACTTCATGGCCGCTCGTTTCGGTGTCGACGGCACGCTGTACTTCGCCTCCACCGGCGGGGACACGCCGGGTAGCCGCGGTCCCACCGACGGCTACGTGGCCCGCAGCACCGATCTCGGCGAGACGTGGCAGTTCTCGGTGGTGGCCAAGCCCACCGAGCGTGAGTTCACCAGGTTCGACAGCACCAAGTTCAGTGCCCTCGAGCGGTTCAACTACGCCCGCCTCGCCACGCACCCGACCGACCCCAAGCGCTTGTCCGTGGGGTTCCGGGTGGAGACCGCCGACGCGTTCACGCCGGCGCCGCCCGTACGCAGCATGATCTCGGTGTCGACCGACGGTGGGGTCACGTGGTCCAAGCCCGTGGACAACATTGATGAGAGCATCCCCCGCAACGAGCTCGCCGGCTCCGACGCACCGGCGATGGTCATCGGTACCGACGGCGCCATCTACTCCTTCACCAAGGAGCGGGCCCCGAGCGGTGGCATCACCCTCCCGACCCAACCTTCCGCGGCGACCCCGCTGGGTGAGCCGGCCCTCTGCCAGTCGGCCTCGGCCAACCCGGCCACCCCGCCGACGCTGCCCATCCCCCCTGGAACCCCGCCCAAGGCCAACGAACCCGGCGCCGGAACCCGCCTGATCATGTCGAAGTCGACCGACGATGGGAAGTCGTGGAAGTCCAAGACGATCGACGAGGGGGGCTTGGCCTGCATCGCCTGCCTCAGCCTCCCTCAGACCGCTCTCGACCCCAAGACAGGCACCGTCTATGTGGTCTTCGAGCTGAGCGAGTCGTCACTGCCCAATCCCCGGGACAACCGCGACGTGTACCTCATGAGCTCGACTGACGGGGGCGCGACCTGGAGCAAGCGGCTGAAGGTGAACGACGACAACGACCCCAAACGCATGCCGAACTACGACCAGTTCCTGCCCGGGATCAGCGTTGCCCCCAACGGACGGGTCGACATGGCCTGGTACGACATGCGGACCGACGGCCTGTACAACCCCGACGGCCGGGGCGACACGCTCCGCCGCAACCAGACGTGCTGGGACGTGTACATGGCCTCCTCGTTCGACGGGGGGCGCACCTTCGGCAAGAACGTGCGGGTCAGCGATCGGACGATGAACCAGAACTCGGGCTTTGCCCTCAACCTGGCCTACGACCTTCGGCCCGAGATCGCGGTGCTGGCCACGAACACCACCACCTTTGTGGCCTGGCCCGACTCCCGGAACGGCACCTTTGCCCTGCCCACCGAGGACACCTACATCGCCACCGTGATCCATGAGCAGGAGCCGGCGGGAGGAGACGGCGGGCTCGACCTCACCTCGGTGGCCCTCGGCCTGGCCGTCGGGCTGGTGATCGCCGGCCTCGCGGTCTTCGCCGTCTCTCGCCGGCGATCCGAGCCCGCTGCCCCATAGGAGGGCGAGACCGTGGCGGAACGTCATCCGGCAGAGGATGAGTCCGCGGTGATGATCCCCCCGTGCCGGGCTTGAGTTGGGCGCCGCTGTTTCACTCCGCGCTGGACCACGCACCCGACGACGGCCACACTGGAGGCGTGAGTGACCAGCCCGCGGCGGTGTCCGCTGACGACCTACACGCCGCTCGTGAGCACGCCGCGGCGTGGGATGATGCTGTAGCGCGGGCGGCTCAGGGCGAGACCGTGGCGGTGATCGCCCACGGCCTGCACGTCGCCGACGTGGTGCCCTCCGGCGAGCTAGACCGCCTGCGGGAGACCATCGAGGTGCTCTCGGACACCGACGCGATGCTGGCGCTGGCCGACACCGAAGTGACTGTGGTGGGGCGCCAAGCCATCCGCTTCCTGGTGGCCAAGCGGAACGAGTGAGCCCCGAGCCGTACGAGGTTGCTCTGACCCGGTTGGTCACCGTTCGGGACATCCGACACCGCCGAGACGCCTATCGCACTCCGTAGGGGCGGCTGTCCCGCACGAAGTCAGCCCGCCGGCGCCGCCGTCCAGCTGATTGCCGGCGGACGGACGGCGGCGCAGCGGGGAGCGCCCTTGGCGTCGGTCAACGCCAACGTCGCCAGCAGCCGCTGGCCGGGCTCGCCAGCGGCGGCCACGACGCCGGCGTCAATGGCCCCGAGCATCAGCTTGGCCCGGCGGAACATGGCGAACCCGCCAACGCCGTCGACCGCGCCCCAGGTCAGGTAGAGGAAGCGCTCGCCCCGCCGGCCCTGGACGTAGGGGCCACGGAAGTCGCCGTCCGGGATCACGCCGATGTCGAGGTCCCACACGGCTTCGGGCGCGTCAGCGGGGACCAGGTCGACGGGCTCGGCCCGCCGCTGGACGCCGACGTGGATGCCGTCGTAACACGCCCAGCTGCGACCCGGAAGATTGACCCCGACGATGCGGACGTCCACCGGCCTACAGGAATTCGGCAAAGTCCTCGAGCAGCTGGCCCTTGCCCTTGGCGCCGACGATGCGCTTCTTCATCACGCCGTCCTGGAACACCAGGATCGTGGGGATGCTCATGATGTCGAATCGCTGGGCGACGGCGGGGGCATCATCGACATTCAGCTTGGCCAGGCGGATCTTGCCCACGTTCTCAGCTGCGATCTGTTCGAGGACGGGGGCCACCATGCGGCACGGGCCACACCACTCGGCCCAGAAGTCGACGATCAGCGGGACCTCTGACGAACCAACCTCCTCATCGAAGGTCTCATTGGTCAGTTCCTGCAGAATGCTTGCCATCAGCCTCGTGCCTCCTCGAAGGGTCGAATTGTTGAACGCCGGACGGACCGGCGGCATTCCAGGGCGGTAGCTACCACTCCGCGGGGGTCGTGACGATCGTGGACTCGTGCGGCTGGCTCTCCAACCACCGCTCGGCGTCGATCGCCGCCATGCAGCCCGAGCCGGCGGCGGTGATCGCCTGGCGGTAGGTCCGGTCCTGCACATCGCCGGCGGCAAAGACGCCCTCGACGTTCAGGTGCGTGCCCCGGTGGGTCAGCAGGTAGGACGCATCGTCCATAGCCAGCTGGCCCACGAACAGGTTGGTGTTGGGGTGGTGGCCGATGGCCACAAACAGCCCGGTGATGTCCAGCTCGGATGTTCCGCCGGTCTTGACGTTCTTGACGGTGGCCCCGCCCAGGCGGTCGGTGCCGTGCAGTTCGACGGGCACCGAGTCCCAGACGAAGGAGATCTTCTCGTTCTTGAACGACCGCTCCTGCATGATCTTCGACGCCCGCAGCGAGTCGCGGCGGTGGATCACGTAGACCTTGTCGGCGAACTTGGTGAGGAAGTTGGCCTCTTCCAGGGCAGAGTCGCCGCCGCCGACGACGGCGATCGTCTGACCGCCGAAGAAGAAGCCGTCGCAGGTGGCGCACGTCGACACCCCGTGGCCGAGCAACCGGCGCTCGTTGTCGAGGCCCAGCATCTTGGCCCGGGCGCCGGTGGCCACGATGACGGCCCGGCCGCGGTACTCGGCGTCGCCCACCCACACGCGGGGCGGCGTCGTTGAGAAGTCGACCCGGTCGATCTTTTCGGTGACGAACTCGGCGCCGAACCGGGCGGCCTGGGCCCGCATGGCGATCATCAGGTCGGGCCCCTGGATGCCATCGACGAACCCGGGATAGTTCTCGACCTCAGTGGTCAGCATGAGCTGGCCGCCCGGCTGGTCACCGGTGGAGGACAGTGCCCCCTCGATCACCAGCGGCCGGAGGTTCGCCCGCGCCGTGTAGATGGCCGCAGTCAGCCCGGCGGGGCCGGACCCGATGATGAGGACATCCCGGGTCTCGCTCGTTGTCTCGCTCACGCATCTCCTGTCACGGGCGGCGCCGTCTTCTTCGACCAGAGGAACATCCCTACCGCCAGGAATATTGCCCCGAGCAGCATGTACGGCAGCCACACCTCGCGGGGCAGCACGACATCAAGGATACGGATCAGGAAGATGAGGGCAATGATCCCGGCCATCGCGCCGAGGATCAGGGCGATGACGCCGAAGACCACCAGACGGGCGACCTTGACCAGGCGGTCGGTGGTGTTGCTGCGGACGAGGTCGATGTAGTGGTCGAGCCGGTCCAGCAGGTCGGTGGTCCAGTCCTTGCCCTCCTGAGCCATGTCGGGAGCCTACCCTCAGGCATGGTCCGTCAGTCCTTGGCCGTCCTCGCCGGCGCCGCGGTGGCCGTGATCGCCGCCGCCGTCCTGGGCGAGTACGGCTTCGACGGCTGGGCGACGGTCGGCTCGGGCGTGCTCACAGGGGTCTTCGTGGCCGAGGCCGCGCTGGCCGTGGGCCGGCGGGGCAGCTGGCTCCTGGCCGGTGCGTGCGCCCTGCTCGCCGGCGGGTCGCTCGCCGGGGCCGGCTGGATCGCCCTCGGGCACCGGCTGGGCACGGCGACGTGGGAGGGGTGGGCGGCCATCGTGCTGGCCGCCGCCGCCGGCGGGTTCAGGGCCCGGCCGACCGGAGCAGCTCGCGGCAGCCGTCCTGCGCCAGCAGCAACAGAGTGACCGGCGACGTGGCGCCGGCGGTGCTGGTGCCGGCGGGAACGAACCCCAGCACGTAGCCGTCGACGCCGGCCCGACGGGCGGTGGCGAAGGAGACGACCGGTCCCAGGCTTGGGTCGCGGGTGCGGGCCTGTTCCTCACACGGTCGGGTGCCGACGACGGCGGGGGCGGGGGCGCCGGCGCTCCCGCTGTTCGTGGCCGATGGCTGAGAGCCGCTGATGGCACCCTGGCCGGCGGTCGGCCCGGAGTTGGGCGCCGAGCCGCCGGCGCCGGACGAGGCGTTCGGCGCGCCGGTCACGATCTGGGCGCTGGAGTCGCTGACCGCGCCAGGGTTGGCCGACGAGCTCGACCGCCCGGTGCTGGTGGCGGCCCCGTTCAGGGCCCGGTTGCGCAGGGTGGCGGCGTCGGGGATGTCGCCCAGGTCGCTCACCGGGGCCTGCGGCGCGCCGGCCTTGGCGCCTGACTCCAGCGCCGGCCCCGCCACCGTGAAGTTGTCGGATGTCCGGTAGCTGGACAGAAACACGCCGGACAGGCCGAGGACGGCCAGGACCACGGCGGCGACGGCCGGCATGGCCCACGGCCGGGGCGTCCGCCGGGCGAACCGGGCCCGCTCGGCCTCGTGACGCTCCGGCGCCAGCCGGCTGGAGCCGCCAGCCGGGCCGCCGGGCGGACGGCTGTCGCCGGCACCAGCACCGCCGGCGGGCAACATCACACCGAGGGCGGCCGCAATCGCCGCCTCCCGCACCGCCGGCACCAGCCCACCCACCGGCGCGCCCACCGCAACCGACACGGCGCGCAGCTCGGCCACCGTCGCCTGGCACGTCTCGCACCCGGCGACGTGGTCGGCCCACTCGGGGGCCTCCCCATCGACATAGGCGCTCAGGGCGTCGAAATCGGCGTGGTCGGGAGGACTCATGCGGAAGTTGGACGATCGGAGGAGGGCCCCAAGTTCCGGCCCGGGGCGAGAAGGGGGACAAGCGCGCTCCGACCCCGGGCGATCCGGGAGCGGACCGTCCCCGGCGGGATGCCCAGGGTCGAGGCGATCTCGTCGTAGGACAGGCTGCAGATGTCACGCAGGACGACCGCCGCCCGGTAGTCCGCCGGCAACTGCTGGAGGGCACGGTCAAGGTCGAGACGGGTGGTCGACCCCTCCACGGCGTCGATGGGCGACGCCACTTCTGCCGACCCCTCGGGCAGGCCGGGTTCGGGCCGCCGGCGGCGGCGGCGCAGCTCGTCGAGGCAAGCGTTGGTGGCCACCCGGTACGCCCAGGTGCCGAACGCCGAGCGCCCGTCGAACCCCGGCAGGCCCCGAACGAGGGCCATCAGCGCCTCCTGGCAGGCGTCGGCCGCGTCGGCGTCGTCGCCGGTCATCCGCCGGCACAGGGCGTACAGACGGTCGTAGTGCCGGCGCAGCAGCGTGTCCAGGGCCGCCCTGTTGCCGCCCTGGGCCAACTGCACCAGCCGTGTCTCGTCGGGATCTATGCCGGGGAGGGTACGTCGAGCGCACGGGCACCGGCACGAACGAGGTCTTCTGCTGGTCCGAGGGTCGTTTCGGTGGCTTGGGGCGAAGGGTCCAGTTGGTATCGTTCATGGCGTCCACTAACTGAGCGCGAGTTCGGAGATACTGACGACCGAGCCCTCGCCGAGGTCGGTGATCCAGAGCAGGACGGCCCCACCCGTGCGGCCGTCGAGGTCGAAGGTCATGGAGCCGTCGCTGCCGGCCATCTTGGCGGCGACGGCCTGGCCCCAGGCGGCGCGGGTGGCCCGGGGCGCATCGGCGACCACCACCTCGGCCGTCCATCCCTTGCTGGGCGAGGTGACCTTCAGCCTCCTGAGCTTGTGGGGCCCGTCGAGGCGCAGCACCACGCCGACCCCCGGCTTCAGGCCCCCGAACAGGTTGTTGCTGTAGTTCTCCGTCCGCCAGATCGTGGCCGGGTCGTCGTCGAGCAGGAAGGGCAGCAGTTCGTCGTGCTCGACCTCGCTGCCGGGCGGGGGGTCGAAGGCCATGGGTGTGATGACGCCGATGCCCTTGGGGGTGACCGCCGGCGTCTCCTGGGCGGTGTTGTCGTTGCGGAGCAGGCTCTGGCCGGTTTCCGAGCGGGCGAACAGGACGCCGACAACCCCGAGGGTCACGGCCACGGCGACGATGGCCACCGCCGGCACCATCCACCGGCGCTCGCTCTGAACGAACGTCGGTGGAATACCCCGGGGTGGCGTGTGGTCAGGCCCCGCCGGCGGGAGCGGCAGCGACGGCACCACGCCGGTGATGTCGCCGGCCCGCAGGTCGACCGACAGCAGGGCCGTCTGGAGTTCGGCCGCGGTCTGGTAGCGGTCCTCCGGCTTCTTGGCCATGGCCCGCAGCACGACGGCCTCCATGCCCTTCGGGATGCCGGCCCACACCTGGCGGGGGGCCAGCGGGGCGGTGGTGATGTGCTTGAGGGCGACGGCCATGTCAGTGTCGCCGGTGAACGGCGGTCGGCCGCACAGCATCTCGTAGAGGACGACACCGAGGGCGTAGACATCGGCCCGGCCATCGACGGTCCGCCCGTCGACCTGCTCGGGGGACAGGTACTGGGCGGTGCCGACGATTGTGCCGATCCCCGTCAGCGCCTCGGACGGGTGGGGCCGCTCGGGCTCGCCTGTTCGGGGGCCTGGAGCCTCCACTGCCTTGGCGATGCCGAAGTCGGCCACCTTCACCCGCCCGTCAGGGCAGATGAGGATGTTGGCCGGCTTGATGTCGCGATGCACGACCCCCGATTTATGGGCGTAGTGGAGGGCGTCGGCCACCTGGGCGCCGATGTGGGTGACCCGCCCGGGGACCATCGGGCCGGTCTCGTTGAGCACCTGGCGCAGGGTGGGGGCGTCGACCAGTTCCATGACGATGAACGTGGCGCCCTCGTCGGTACCGGTGTCGAAGGTGGCGACGATGCTGGGATGGGCCAGGCGGGCGGCGGCGATAGCTTCGCGGCGGAAGCGCTCCTGGAACGACGCGTCCGCAGCCAAGTGGGTGTGGAGGATCTTGACGGCCACCGGGCGGCCGAGGATGTCGTCGACGGCCTCCCAGACCTCGGCCATGCCGCCCTGGGCGATCAGCCGCTTCAGCCGGTACCGGCCGGCGAGCGCCCGCTCGCTCAGCTGGGCTGCTCTCCGTAGAGGCTCAGCGTCCGACACCTAGGACACGGTACCGGCCCCCGACGCACTCTGGAATGCCACCCCGATGGTCCGAGGCCCGGTGTGGGCCCCCACCACCGCTCCCAGCTGGCCGATCACGATCTGCTGGCGCGGGAAGTGGGGGGCCAGCAGACCGAGGAGGGTGTCGACATCGGGTGCGTCGCCGTGGAGGACGGCCAGGTTCTCGACGCCCGCCTCGGCGCCGACCTGGTCGGCCAGCCACTGGAGAGAGCGGGACCGGGTGCGCTGCTTGGGGCCGGGCTCCACCTTGCCGTCGACCACCTCGATGCACGGCTTGATGGAGAGGAGCGATCCGAGCAGGGCCTGGGCCGCACCGATGCGGCCACCCTTCTTGAGGTACTCGAGGGTGTCGAGCGTGGCGAAGATCTTGGTGCGACCGGCCATGTCCTCGGCCATGGCGGCGATCTCGTCGAGGGTGGCGCCGGCCGCGGCCCGGCGGGCCCCCTGGACCGCCATCACCCCGTGGCCGAGGCTCACCGAGAGGGAGTCCACGACCTTGACCGGCACCACATCGGCCACCGCCCGCGCCGCGGCCTGGGCCGACTCACCCGTGGCCGACAGCTTCGACGACAGGACCACGCACATCACGCCCTCGGCCCCGGCGGCGGCGGCCCGCCGGAACACCTCCTCGAACGCCCCAGGGGCCGGCGCCGCCGTCGACGGCAGCTCGGCCGATGTCGCACACCGGGCCCAGAACTCGGCCGGCGTGAGGTCGACCCGGTCGACCAGCTCCTCGGAGCCGAAGCGGATGGTGAGGGGCACGACATCGATGCCGAGCTCGGAAACCAGTGCGTCGGGCAGGTCGCAACTGCTGTCGGTGACGATCTTCACAGTCATGGCCTAACCCTCTCACGAGGGCCAGTACCTGGGCACTGATAGGCGGCAAGCAACCGTTCGCGAGAGGCGGTCCATCATCTGGCCGAAGGCACGACTGCACGACGCGGCACCGCCGGCAACAGTCAGATCTGACGAGGAGATCATGGAGATTCTTGAAGCGTTCGACCTGACCCAGAGCTTCCGAGATGCCGGCGAGCTGGCCGGCTGCTCACCGAACACCGTCGCCCACTGGGTGACAGCCCGTGATGCCGCCACGGTGGGGGCGCCCGCCCGCCGGGACCAGCTGATCGACCCCTACCTGGTCAAGGTGGAGGAGTGGGTGGAGGCGTCCAAGGGCAAGGTCCGGGCCGACGTGGCCCACGACAAGTTGGTGGCGATGGGCTACGCCGGCTCGGAGCGCACCACCCGCCGTGCGGTGGCCACGGCCAAGTTGGCCTACCGGGACGGCCGGCGGCATCTACCGGCCGTGGGTGCCCGAGCCGGGGATGTGGTTCGTCAAACACGTTGGCCTTAGCACCCAGGGAGTCGCTTCGATTGGGCGTCACCTGGCGGGACGCGATCTCAGGGCTCGCCCAAATTGGCCGCGAACTCGACAACGTCGGCATCGACTGGGCCGCAACGGGAGCGGCCGCTTCGATGGTGCTCGCACCGTTTCTCACCAACCTGTCTACGGCTGACGTATTCGTTGGCGCCGGTACTCTGGCGCAGATCGAAGCAGTTGCCTCCAAGATCGGCCTTCGTCCCATCGACGGTGGTCGCCTCACGTTACGCCCGTTCCCGACGGTCTCGTCCCGGCTTCTCGCCGACAGGACCGACGGGCTTCGCGTAGCGCCCTGGCCACGGGTGTATGCCGACCTCCGCACGACCGGCGTGCGTGGTGAGGAAGCAGCCGAGCACCTGCGGGACGTGATGCATGGAGGATGAGGCACCCCGGTCTCGGGCGGCACGCGCCGCGGCGGAGGCGGCGCTTGTGCGTGTCGTGCACCACTACGGCTCCCGCCCCGAGTTCGTCGTACTCGGCGGGCTCGTCCCCGAGTTCCTCTGCGCCGATACGCCGTTCCGGCACGCCGGAACGACGGATGTCGACGTTCAGGTGAACCTTGAGATCGCGTGCGGCGCCGTCAACACCCGCCTGGAGCAGGCGTTGCGCAACGCCGAGTTCGAGCCGGACCGAGAACACGTTTGGCGGTGGGTCGCCGAAGGTACACCGGCGAGGACGGTCGTGAAGTTTGAGCTGCTCGCCGATCTCGACACCGCCCCCGCCGGCGCCACCGTCGCCTTCGACAACTGCGAGGACCTCGGAGCCGTCAACCTGCGGGGCACCGGCTTCGCTGCGCGCGACATGGTCAGGCAGGAACTACGAGCGCACATCGGTGGTGTCCTGCACGTCGTCGAGATCAACGTCACCGGCCTGGCCGGGTTTCTACTGGCAAAGACCGCGGCCGCGTACTCGCGGCGTGAGCGCAAGGACTGGTACGACCTGGCCTTCGTAATGCTTCACAACGACGCGGGTGGACCCACCGCTGCGGCGGCTGCGGTTCGAGCGCGCTTCGGTGACGATGTCGTCGGGTCGACGATTGTCGCACTCGACGACCTGGTCGCCAACTTCGCAATGCCTAGCGCGCAGTGACCATTCTGACGCATCGGCCGTCAGAGGGCGTCAGGAGCCGGACGGGGCGGCACCAGCCAACACGATTGCGGTAGGGACCACCCTTTCGGGCGGCCCCCCGCACAGATCCCAGCGTGCACTGCTAGCCCGCTGCTAACGCTAGCGCACTGGGTTTCTCCTCGGACCCTCCACGACGGTCGTGGTCCACGCGACCGACTGGCCACGAGTTTCCGTGGTTCCTCTCCGAAATCGCACCCTTGGACATCGCCTACGAGTCGATCACTTCCTCGGGAACCAAGCCCCGCGCCCGCCGGCCCTTCATGGCGTTGCGGCCCCACCACACGGCCAGGAATGCGGCCGCCCCCATGGCCACGATCAGGCTGGCGCCCGACGCCGCGGTCGACTTCACCGTGATCCGGGCCCGCCCCACGACGAGGTGGCCGTCGGGCGACACGAGAGTGATGCGGATCGGGAAGGCCCCCGACGCCCGGGCAACGACCGGGAAGCGCTGGGTGGTGTTCAGCCGGTTCAGCTCGAGGTCCACAGACGTGCCGGCCGGGAAGTCGAGCTTGTCGCTCTCGACCTTGACCACCACCCGCACCGGCTTGCCGGTGCTGTTCTTGAACGTCACCGGGATCTCCCCGGTCCGCGCCGTCAGGGTGAACGACCGCCCCTCCGGCATCTCGATCTGGTCGAGCTGGCCCTGGATCTGGCGGTCGGCGCCGGCGATGTAGGCGTCGCGCTGGCGGCGGGCCTTCAGGTCGGACGACTCGGCCATCAGGAGCTGCTCCTCGATGACCGCCGAGGTCGGGTTGCCCGAGCCGAGGACTGAGCCGAGGGAGTCGAGGTTACGCCGGGTCGCAGCGAGGTCGGCGGTCACCTCCGCCAGGCTCCCCGGGATCGCGGCGGCCGGCCTGCGGGCCATCACGGCGCCGGCATCGTCGCGGGCGGTCGGGACCGTCGAAAACAGGGTGTCGAGGGAGATGGGCTCGACGATGGGCGACATGACCAAGCCAGTGGTCAAGATGTCGAGGAACTGCCGGCTCGGCCGCCAGTCGCGGGGCGCGACGGCCGCCACACCCCGGCGCTCGTTGTCCCCGGGACGGTCCAGGTACACGACCGCCAGGTCGGCGAGCATCTGGTGGGCCACCAACGCCTGGTTGGCCGCCGAGTCGAAGTGGGCAGCCAGGCCGGCGTCGGTGGCCACGGCCTGAACGCGGGTCTGGCGGCCGAGGAGCACGAACGGCCGGGTGAGTGTGAGCTTCTGGTCGGCGATCGGGGCGAGCAACGGCTCAGCGGTGAGCATCCGGTCGAAGCCCCGGCCGGCGAGGGTATCGATCACCCGGGGGTCGAGCGCCTCCTCCGGCAGCCACGTCCGGCCGTCGAGCCGCGCCCCGAGGGTGTCGATGAGCGTCGCCGCGCCTCGGGCCATTTGGCTTGCCACCTCGCCGTCCAGGCCGGCACCCATCAGCGCCGGCAGGTTGGTGGGGACGTAGGTGGTGTTGAGCGTCAGCCGCTCGGCCGCCGCGGCGCGGAGCGAGGCCACCAGCGCCTTGGCCCGGGGGTCGACGCTGGCCCCCAGCGAGGCGACGGTCTCCGGTGTCGGGGCGAGGGTGAAAGGGGTGGCCCGCACGGCCTCCACGCCTTGCACCATGGCGGAAAGCACGTCGGCATCGGGCAGGGCGCGTTCGCCGTTGGGCTGTAACCCCGGCGGGGCGTGGACGGGGAAGACCAGGGAAACGCCGAGCTTGGGTGTGGCGTGGAGCTCCGGAGTGTGGAGCAGGTGGGTGACGAACTTGTCGACCACTGACCCGGCCAGGCGGTCGCGCAGCTCGACCCGCACCGGGTAGACGCCGTCCCGGGGCGGCAGTAGCACCCGCGATGGGTCCCGCGGGAGGGCTGGGTTGCGGATGGGGATGGTCAGGACGAC